>JAEUHQ010000095.1 GCA_016794565.1 Planctomycetota bacterium
CGTCCTCCGCGCTGTGCGAGAACACGTAGACGTGGCGTGGTTCGTCGCACCAGACGGCCAGGCGGAGCGGGGTCTCCGGGGGCAGTTCGTCGAACGGGCGACCCTGACGGAACTCGTCGCCCGCGCCGACGCGCCAGGTGCACGCCGGGATGCCGCCGCCGCTTTGGCGCGATGGCAGCCAGATCGCGGCCGCTGCCGCGATGGCGAGTGCGGGGACGACGAGGAGGCGGCGGTTCATGGCGGCACGTTACGCACGCGCGCCGCGCGGGTCGAGGCAGGCGACACGTCTGGCCTGACGAGTCGCGTCGAGGCTACGCTGCGTGTCATGCGCACGGCCGCCCTCGTCGTGTTCCTCTCGGTTGGTCTCACGGCCCAGGATCCGCCCAAGACGAAGGGCGGGCCGACGACGGAGGCACCGGCGGCGCCGATCCGCTTCACGAAGTTCCCGGTGCCCGATGCTGCGCCGCTGGATGTCGCGGATGCGACGAAGGCCGGCGTGGCGGCGATCCTCGCGCTGCAGGAAGGCGATGGCCACGACCAGTGGCCGTACGAGGGAGTCTATCGCGAAGATCGCGGGCAGCTGCCCGTCGGCTACCGCGTCGGCGGCACCGCGATCACGTGCCTCGGTCTCCTGGCCGCGCCGGGGTACGCAACGGACGAAGGTCGGCAAGCCGCCGTGCAACGCGGGCTGGAGTTCGTCCTGAACACGCTGGATGCGCCGCGCATGCAGCTCGACTTCATCGGGACGTACGACGTGCGCGGATGGGGTCACGCCTATGCGCTGCTCCTTCTGCTGCACATGCAGGACGCGAAGCTGGTGCCCGCGAAGTCCGCGACCGCGGCGGAGGCGAAGGCGAAGTGGCTCGTGCACGCGCTCGTCGAGTCGGCGATCCCGAAGAGCGGTGGTTGGAACTACTCCCGGCCGCGCGGCTACCAGAGCCCGCGCAACTCAGCGTCCACGTTCATGACGGCTCCCACTCTGCAGGTGCTGTTCCACGCCAAGGCCCGCGGGCACGAGGTGCCGGACGAAGTGATCGAGCAGGCGATCGGTGCCCTCGAGCGGGCTCGGGCCAAACCCGGCGGCTACGCCTACGGTGCACCCGCGAAGGCGCAACGGGACGTCGACGAGGATCGCCTGACGATGATGGACAAGACGCCGAGCTCGGCGGCACGCGCTGCTGCGTGCGAGACGACACTGATGCTGGCCGGTCGCGGCGACGCCGCCAGGCTGCAGCGCGCGGTCGAGCGGTTCTTCGAGCATTGGGACGACCTCGCCGTGCGCAAGAGCCAGACCGGGACGCACATCGAACCGTACGGCATCGCGCCCTACTACTTCCTCTACGGCCACCTCTACGCGGCGCAGGCGATCGAGATGATCGAGGATGCGGCGGTTCGTGACGCGCTCCGCCAGAAGATGCTCGTCGTGCTCGCCCGCTCCCGCGAGGCCGACGGCGGCTGGAACGATCGTCAGTTCGGTCGTTCCGCGGGCTACGGCACTTCGATGGCCCTGCTCACGATGCACATGCCCCACTTGCCGAAGCCGGTCGCGTGGAAGCCGGCCGCCGCGAAGTGACGCGTCATCGGCCGCCGCGGTGCACTTGCTGGGGTGTCGCCTGATCGGTCGGCATGACGACGATCGTGTCGAGGTTCACGTGCGCCGGGCGTCCGGCGGCGAACACGACGCACTCGGCGACGTCGTCGGCCGACAGCGGCCGGGTGTCGTGGTAGACCTTGGCGGCGCGATCGCGATCCCCGCGGAATCTCACTTCGGAGAACTCGGTCTCGACCATGCCGGGATCGATGCTCGTCACGCGGACGCCGCTGCCGAGCGTCTCCATGCGGATCGCTTCGCAGATCGGTTGCAGCGCGCGCTTGCTGCCGCAGTAGACCCCGCCGCCGGCGTATGCCTTGTGTCCCGCGATGGAGCCGATCACGATCACGTGGCCGCCCTTGTTCGCGATCATGGCCGGCAGCACGCGTCGGGTCACTTCGAGCAGGCCGAGCACGTTCGTCTCGATCATCTCGCGCCAGGCTTCGCCGGTTCCCTCCGCGATCTTCTCGACGCCTCGCGCGAGTCCGGCGTTGTTGACGAGCACGTCGATCGGTCCGTTCGCCGCGATCGCGGCCGCGAGGAACCGCTCGACGCTCTCGGGCTTCGTGACGTCGAGCACGTGGCAGAACGCGCCGGGTGCGATGGCGGCGAGGCGCTCCGTCCGCCTGGCTCCGAGCGACAGGCGGTCGCCGAGCGCGGCGAATGCGCGGGCGCAGGCGGCGCCGATGCCGGAGCTGGCACCGGTGACGAGGACGTGGCGGCTCATCGCCGCAGGATAGGCGGCGCGGCGCGACCGCGCCTCAACGGAGCAGCAGGACGATGCCGCGGACCTGGTCGACGAGAGCGAGCACCGCGATCGTGAGGACCACGCGGCGCACGGCCGCGGCTCCCTTGTCCACCGTCCACTTGCTCGCGAGGAAGCTGCCCGTTGCCGTCCCCGCGGCGAGGCAGGCCGCCGGGCCCCAGGCGATGACGGGCTCCTGCCGGTCGACGACGTAGGGCGCGAGAGCGAAGCCGATGACGCTCGCAGCGGACGAGGTGATGACGACGACGCCCTTCGCTGCGTTCACCTGCAGCAGATCGCGGTGGTAGGTCGCGACCAGCACGAGCGTCGCGACGAAGCCCGTGCCGATCTGCGCGAAGCCCATGTGGAGCCCGATCAGCGTGCATCCGAGCGGTCCGAGCCAGCGCGGCACCGCGGGCGAGCCGGTCGTCGCTCCGGCGCGGCGCTGCTGGACGAGCAGCGCGACGAGCACCACCGTCAGGTAGCAGCGGAACACGAGGTCGTTCGCCTTCAGCGCGAGCATGTTGCCCGCGAATGCGCCCGGGATCGCGAACAGAGCGAGGCGCCACACTTCGCGGCTCGGTCGGATCCCGGCGCGAAGGAAGCCGAGCCATGCGAACAGCCCGACGCCGATCGCGCCGAGGCGCGCCGACGGATTCGCGACGGCCAGCGGCAGGCCGCAGCAATACTCGAATGCCCACAGGGCGAAGATGCCCGCGCCGCCGGCGACGTTGTTGATGGCGCCCATGACGACGCCGGCCGCGACGGTCACGAGGATCGCGGCGGCGTCCACGCGATCAGCCAGCGTGGCCCGTGCCGGGAGCGAGCGTGCGGGGAGACCCGATCATCGCGTTCACGCTGGCGTTCAGCCGAGCAGGTCCTTCACCATCTCGCGCTCGTCCTGGAGCTCCTTCCAGGTGATCGCGGCCTTCTGCTTGCTGAAGTCGTTCATCGCGAGGCCCTGGACGATCCTCCAGTTGCCCTTGCCGTCCGTCGTGCAGGGGAATCCGCTGATCAGGCCCTCGGGTGTGCCGTAGCTGCCGTCGCTCAGTACGCACAGGGACGCCCAGTCGTCCTTCGTGGTCGCGGTGAAGAGGCTGTGCGCGTGGTCGCACGCCGCCTGTGCCGCGGACAACGCGGACGACTTGCCGCGCGCCTCGATGATCGCCTTGCCGCGCTCCTGCACCGTCTTCAGGAACGGTCCCTGGAGCCACGCATCGTCGGCGACGGCCTTCGCGGCCGCGATCCCGTCGATCGTGGCATGGTGCCAGTCGGGATACTGCGTGTTGCTGTGGTTGCCCCAGATCGTGACGTTCTTCACCGTCGACCAGTGCTTCTTCGCCTTCAGCGCGAGCTGCGCTTTCGCCCGGTTCTGGTCGAGGCGCGTCATCGCGGTGAAACGGTCCGCCGGGACGCCTTTCGCGTTCCGCATCGCGATCAGACAGTTCGTGTTGCACGGGTTGCCGACGACCACGATGCGCACGTCCGAGCCAGCGACCTCGGCGATCGCCCGGCCCTGTCCGACGAAGATCTTGCCGTTGTCCTGGAGCAGGTCCTTGCGCTCCTGGCCCGGACCGCGCGGCTTGCTGCCGACCAGCATGCAGAGATCGGCGTTCTTGAACGCGACCTTCGGGTCGTCGCTGCAGACGATGTCGGTGAGCAGTGGGAAGGCGCAGTCTTCGAGTTCCATCCGCACGCCCTGGAGTGCCGGCAGCACCGGTGTCACCTCGAGCAGCTGCAACGCCACCTTGACGTTCGGGCCGAAGATTCCGCCGTTGGCGATCAACGGCAGCAGGGAGTAGCCGATCTGACCGGCGGCGCCAGTGACCGCCACGCGCTTCACAGTGCTCATCGCGGCCATTCCAGCGCCCGCGCGGTCGCTTTCAAGCGCGGCGTGTTCGCGCCGCTCCGCGGCGGGTCAGCAGTCCTCGCCGTCGCCCTGCGCGCTGACGGAGCGTTCGACCAGCGGTCCGAGTTCCTCGCGCCACACGCGCTGGTACTCGGGATGACGGAAGAAGATGTCGCACGCCGTGCGCGACTCGAACGCGGAGAACAACGCCAGGTTGTAGCCGCCGCGATCGCTGGCGACGTTGTGCGTGACGGTGAGGTGGTCGATGCCGGGCATCGTCTCGATCAGGCTCTGCAGCGACTCGCGGGCGGTGCGGACCCGGTCGAGGGCGATGCCGGGTTTGAGGGCGAACAGGATCGTGCAGTGGAACATCGGGCCGGCGCATCGTCGCGGTCCGCCCGAGCCGGGGCAACGCCGCGGGCGCCGGCGGGCGCGATCAGGCGCCCTGTGCGCGCACGCGGAGCGGGCGGCGCGGGTGCAGCTCTTCCCCGACGGCGTGGCCGAAACAGACCGAGCCTTCTCCCTCTTCCCAGCAGAACACGACTTCGCCGGTCTTGCTCGAGCCGGGAATGTGCACGGTCAGCGGGTTGGTGCGCAGGACCGTCATGCCGAGGTTCTCGAGTTCGTCCGTGCAGCGCCGCATGCCTTCGTCGTGCTCCCAGATCCTGGCGTCGAGTTCGGCGAGTTCGCCGCGCAGGCCTTCGGGCGTGACCGCGGCCTCCAGCTCGGCGCGCTTGCGGCCGAGTTGCCGGCGCTCGGATCGGCGCTCGACGAGTTCGTGGGCGATGGCGCGCACCAGCCGCAGCGCCTTGTTGGCTTCCGGGAGTGAGTAGATGCGCCTCATGGTTCGGGGGGTGGGGGTCGTTCGCGTCGGCTCGTCGGCAGAACGGCCCGTGGCAGCTCGGCGTTGCAGTTCCGCGACGTCGCTCTGTAGTGTGACGACCGGCGGCAGTTACCAAGCCGCGTGCGAACGAAACCCATGACCGAGCGCGACGTGATGCAGTTCGACGTGGTGGTGGTCGGCGGCGGGCCCGCGGGCCTCGCCACGGCGATCCATCTGGCCAACGTGATCGAGCGACACAACGCCGAAGTGGCTCGGACCGGGCAGGGCGAAGCGATGGGGGCCGAGATCTGCCTGATCGAGAAGGCCGCCGAGATCGGCGCGCACTCGATCTCCGGCGCGGTGATGGATCCGAAGGGTCTCGACGCACTGCTGCCCGGCTGGCGCACGATGGAGCCGAGAGCGCCGGTCGAAGCCGAGGTGCACGACGACTACGCCCTGTGGCTCACGGAGAAGGGCGGCATGCGCTTCCCGATCACTCCGCCGCCGCTCCGGAACCACGGCAACTTCGTCGTTTCGCTGAACAAGATGGTGAAGTGGCTCGGCGGCATCGCGGAGGCGAAGGGCATCCAGGTGTTCCCCGGTTTCCCGGGCGCCGTTCTGCAGCGCGATGGGAGCAAGGTCACGGGCGTGCAACTGGCCGACTCCGGAGTCGACAAGCACGGCCAGCCGAAGGGCAACTTCCAGGCGGGCGGCATCCTCGCCGGCAAGCTCATCGTGCTCGCGGAGGGCAGTCGCGGCTCGATGACGAAACAGCTCGTGCAGGACCTGAAGCTCGAGGGCAAGAACCCGCAGGTCTACGGCGTCGGCGCGAAGGAGGTCTGGGAAGTGCCGAAGGGCCAGTGCCCGCCCGGCCTCGTCGTGCACACGATGGGTTACCCGCTCGACAGCCACACGTTCGGCGGCGGCTGGGTCTACGGCATGGGCGAGACGGAGGGCGGCCAGAACCTCGTGTCCGTCGGCCTCGTCGCCGGTCTCGACTACCGCGATCCCACGATGGACGCGCATCGCCAGCTGCAGCGAATGAAGCTGAACCCGAAGGTCGCCGCGTTCCTGCGCGGGGGCAAGATGCTGCACTACGGCGCGAAGTCGCTGCCCGAGGGCGGCCTCTACTCGATGCCGAAGGTCCACGGCGACGGCTTCCTGATCGTCGGCGACAGCGCGGGCCTGATGAACAGCATGCGCCTGAAGGGCATCCACCTCGCGATGCGCAGCGGCATGCTCGCGGCGGAGACCGCGTTCGCGTGCCTGCGAAAGGGCGACTTCTCCGCTGCGGCAACGGGCGCCTATCCGGCGGCGATGGAGAAGGACTGGGTGCACGACGAACTGTGGAAGTGCCGCAACTTCCACCAGGGCTTCCACGGCGGACGCCTCGCGGGCCTGGTCAACGCGGGCTTCGCGCAGCTCTTCGGCGGCAAGGGCACACTCTGGCGGGACGGGCTCGCGAGCAACGCGGGCCACACCTACATGAAGAAGGTCGGTGAGTACTTCGGGGGGAGGGGCAAGCCGAAGCTCGACAAGCTGCCCGAGGACGGCACACTCACGTTCGACAAGCTGACGTCCGTGTATGCGTCGGGCACGCTGCACGAAGAGGACCAGCCGTGCCATCTCGTCGTCACGCAACCCGACCTCTGTTCGACGCGGTGCGTCGAGGAGTTCGGCAACCCCTGCCAGCACTTCTGCCCCGCCGCGGTCTACGAGATGGAGGAGAAGGCCGGGACCAAGCATGGCGTCGATCTGAAGATCAACGCCAGCAACTGCGTGCACTGCAAGACGTGCGACATCATGGACCCGTACCAGGTCA
Organism: Planctomycetota bacterium; assembly: GCA_016794565.1. Taxonomy (GTDB): domain Bacteria; phylum Planctomycetota; class UBA1135; order UBA1135; family UBA2386; genus JAEUHQ01. The sequence continues at coordinate 6,831 of JAEUHQ010000095.1, forward strand.
TCAACTGGGTCACGCCGGAAGGCGGCGGCGGGCCGAACTACACCAACCTGTAGCGCTGGCGCGGTCCGCGCGACCGGTCACTGCGATCGTGTGAACTCGACGGTGTTGGAGACGACATGGGGTGCGGCCGGGTCTTCGTTCGCGAAGACCTGTCGTCGTGCTTCGAGCCGGTAGCGGCCGGGCATCGAAAGGTCGAGGTGGCGCGAGACGGGCACCTGCACCGAGATCTCGCCCATCGGCGGCAAGGTTCCCCCGGTCGCCTTGCCGAGTCCCCGATTCTCGACCATGAGCTTGCCGTAAGCGGTCAACGGCGTCGGCGCGCCATCGACGCCCGTGCACGAGAAGTCGTGGTCGAAGTCGCGGCCGTTGCCGCCCAGCTGCTGCGCATGATCGGAGACGTTCTGGAACCGGATCGTCGCGACGACCGGTTCGTCCGGTGCGTACGTCGCGCGGTCGAGGGACAACGAGAGGCGCCAACCGTTCGTCGGCTCTCCCCACTCGGTGCTGGCTTGGGATCGGGACACGGGTGAGTCCTCCGACTCGATGTTGTTGGGTTGCGAGAAGGTGCATCCGCCGCACGCGGTGATCAGGAGCAGCGACGAGCGCGTCGGTGCGCGACCATGGCGTCGTCGGGCCACACTACTTCTCCACGACGAAGGCGTGGAGCTTCGAGTTGCTCGTGAACTCCGGGAACTCGGTCGTCGCGGCACCCGCGCTGGTGATGCCGCCGCTCGTACCCTTCAAGGCCCACTTGCCGGTCTTGGGGTCGAGATCGGCTTCCCCGTGGCAGTTCCACTCCGCTTTCGCCACCGGGACCCAGATCGCGCCGGGTGTGTCGGGCCTGTACATGATGTAGTACCGGAAGTCGCGGTCGATCTTCAGGTGCTTGTATCCGGCAACCATGTTGGATGGGGTGTCGAACGTGCTCGTGTCGGCGAACGAGCCTCCCTTCGTGATCTTGTGCGGGAAGCCCGGGCACGGCGGATAGTCGTTCGGCAGGCTGTACGGGTTGTCCGTGTCGAGGTGATAGTCGGGCGACGCCTTCGTCGTTCCCGGCACCGCTCGCACCATCTTCACGCCAGCGGTGGTCACCGCGACGTTGTCGATCTTGATGGTCTGGACGTCCTTGACGTAGCCGTCGTGGGTCCCTGGCACGGTGATCTTCCAGTCCCATCGGATGCCCTGGGCGATTGCCGGATCCCCGAAGCTGATGCGCTGGGTCGCCGCCGGCGGTGCGGGGCGAAGTCGAACCTGGTCCGTCGCGGCCGCGAACTTGTCCATGGTCGGCGCCTTGACGTCGAACGTCGCCGTCACTTCCTTCTTCGTCGTCTTGCCCGCGGACGAGCGGAACTCGCAGTTCGCCTTCACGCTGCGGCCGTCGGCGCCGTCGACCCAGTAGAACTCGATCGTCGCCTTCTGCAGATCCGCGGCCGGCAGGTCGGTCTTCTTCGCCTTCATCTGCCCGTCGCCGTCGTAGTCCTTCACGTACGTACCGGGGATCGTCCACTCGACGCTCTGGAGCACACCCCAGCCGACGCTGAACTTGATGCCGAGTTTGATCTTCTGCCCCACCGTGACCTCGGCGCTGCCGCCCGTGATTTCTACCGTCATGGTCTGCTCCGATTGGGATGAGTGCGCTGATCAGACCGGGCGGAGGCTGGCGGCCGCGCGCGATCCGGATCCGGTTCCACACCAGAGGATGGCCGGCGCCCACGCCGTCTTGTCGTGGCGCTGCGAGTGGGCGGCGAGGCAGGCCAGCACCGCGCCCATGGCGGATCCGGCGTCGCCCATGCAGTCGGCGGGGTGTACCAGCCGGCCGGGCAGCAATCGTCCGGCGGCGCGGAGTCGCTGGGACGCGGCTCCCCATTCTTCGGCGCCTCGCGGTTCGCCGTTGAGGTTGCAGTAGACCGCCGCGGGAACCACGCCGTCGGCGGCAAGGGCGGCGATCACGTCGTCGAGACACGCAGCCAGAGCCGCGCCACTGCGAGCGTGCTGGTCGTCGGCTTCGGGCTCGACTCGGCTCGAGACCGTGCCGAGTCGCGCGTAGGGAACGGCGCCGCGCGCGCGGGCGCGGGAGGCGAGTTCGAGCACTGCGAACGAAGCGGCTTCCGCGGGGACCAGGCCCACGGGATTCTCGGCCGTCTTCAGCCGGGAGTCTGCCGCGAGCGCGGCCAGCGTTTCCGGCGCCAGCAGCGAATCGACGGCGCCGACGACGACGGTGTCACAGGTGCCCGACACCAGGTCTTCGGCGGCGTCGCCGAGTCCACGGAGGAAGCCCGCCGCGCCGGCATCCGAGTAGCGGGAACGAAGGAACTGCAGCCCGTCCGTTCGGTGCGCCAGCCGGTGTGCCACGGTCTCGGCGAGGATCGTGCCAGTTCTCGTCGCCGGCGCGTCTCCGCCGAACACCGCCAGGTGGACCCTGCCGAGCTTCGCGCGATCGGTCCCCGCGGCGTCGTGCAGCGCCCACGCGAGCGCCGGGGTCGCCATCGCCAGAAGGCGCTGGATCAGCGTCAGATCGCGCGGCAGCCCCGCGACCGAGCACGCGACCAAGGGTTCCGGGAAGTGGCGAGCCGTGTCCTGCACCGGCGGCTCGAACGCTTCGTGCTCGGTCATCCGGGCGATTCCCGCTCGAATCGAAGTGACCGTCTGGAGGACCTGGGGGCCGACTGGAGTTGTCGCGCCGATCCCCGTGACGACGACTGCGTCGGACCCGCGGGTGGCGGAAGTCATCGAAGTCGTGCCTGCGCGTCGCTGCGCAGCCCTCGCGTCGTGGACCCGCGCCCGGACTGGTGCGGCGCGTTCACAGGGTCACTTCGAAGTGGACCGACCGGGAGGTGAGCAGCGTGCGATCTCCGTTCGCGGCCGCGATCTCGCGGGCGATCGTCAGTGTGTAGGTGCCGGGCAGGGTCAGGTCGAGTCGCTGCGAGACCGAGACTTCGCGCACCAGGGTCTGCCCGGCGGCCACGCTGGCGCGGCTTCTGTCCGCGCGCCGCGCGTCCAGTCCGCGGCCGAGAGCGGTGGCTGCCACCGCGGCGCCGTCGGTTCGACGGCAGTCCAGGATCGTGTCTGCATCCGCGGCAGCGACCTCGAATCCTTGTTCCCTGGCCGACGTGTTCTGCAGGACCACCGTCGCCACGACCGGTTGTTCGACGACGAACGTCGCCCGGTCCAGCGTTGCCGCGAGCCGCCAGCCGCCCATCGTTTCGCCCCACTCGAGCCCGGTCATCGTTCGCGTCCTCGAGTCACTGGTTGCGATCGAAGAGACCGACGTCCGCGTCCTCGTCCTGGTCGTCGTCGCCGTCGTTCGACGGCAGCGCCACGACCGGCCCCTGCAGGACCGGCATCGGCGGTGTGTTCTTGTCGTTGTGCAGCATCAGGTCGAAGGCGCGCATCACGTTCTTGCCTTCGAACTTGACGTCCATCGAGCCCATGACGAACTCGGCCTTGCCCTTCTGCTTGCTCGACGCGACGCCGCCGCCGGCGGAGCCGGCTTCGTCGCCGGTGGACGTCGAGAAGTTGCTGTCCTTCACGCACGTCGACTCGCCGTCGCACTTCACCTTCGTCGTGCCCGACGCCGTGTCCGAACTCATCGCGACGTTCGGATAGGGGATCGGGATCGGTCCCGCCGGCGAAGGAGTCTTGCAGACGTCGGGGAAGGCGATCGTGGTGCCGTTGCTCGCCTTGTGCACCACACTCAGGAAGTTGACGCCGACGGTGACGGGCATGCTCGCCTCAGAGGGGTCGCGGGATGTTGTCGCTGGTGATCGTGAACGCTCGCACGTCGTGTGGCCCCTGGCGCAGCGTGGTGAACGCGCGCCACAGCAGCACGACCTGCTTCGCATCGGCGTCGACGATCACCGTGTCGAGCGCCGTGGCGAGATCCTGCCGCGCGCCTTGCCGCAGGGCCACGGTGCAGCGCGGAGCATGGATGCCGGGGAGGGAGAACTCCCAGCGCCCCTCCGCTGTTGCACCGATCACCACGATCGGCTCGTCGCCGCGGAGGTGCCTTGCTGTCGAGAGTCCCGGTGCGGCGGCCAGGAAGAAGCGGCGGTCGAAGTCCTTCGGGAGTCGCGGCGCGCGTTCCTTCTCCCAGGCCTCGTCGAACGTGCCGCCGAACTTCGCCCGCGGATGCCAGTGATGACCGGTGAAACCGAACCCGACCGGCGTCGTGCGGCCCGCCTGGCTCGTCAACAGGTCGCGCGGATCCTCGATGTTGGGCAGCGGCGCGCCTGGCTGCGCCTTGCCCTTCTTCGCGACGAACCCGACGCCCACGGGGTTCTGCGGCTCGCACTGCCAGTGCTCTTCCTTCTCGGGAGTGCGATCCCAGCCGCCGAACGCGCGCTCCCAGACGAGCGGCAGCCGGGTGAACGGCACCGGCGGCGAGATCCTCGCACCCAGCAGGCCCGGCTCGAAACGGCGGTCGCCGGTGACGCGCGCGATCTTCAACAAGTCGCCGATGCGGAACCCGACATCGACCTGCGCCGCGGGGCGCGGCGACGTCGCGTGGCCCTGCAGCACGCAATCCGTGCCTGGCTTCGTGAACGCCACCTCGGGCTCGCGCAGCACGCTGCTCTGACCCGGTTCGCCGACGTGCTTGCCCGCGAAGTCGACGGGTTCCTGTTTCGTCGCGAGTCGCGGGCCGCCCGCCGTGATCGCGATCGTCGCCTTCACGAGCGTCGTGACGACGGGACGCCCGTCTTCGTCCGCGACGAAGACCGGCGCGAACACGAACGGCGTGCGGTTGTCGACGTCCGGGTGACCCATGGCGATCAGAGGCGCTGCCGCAGCGCCATCGCCTCCAGTTCGACGTCGGGCACGGTGACGCGCCTGCCGCGGAGGCGCCAGTAGACGTCGGCACGCGCGTGGAGAGGCAGTTCGTCGAAGCTCGTCGGAAGGCGGTCCGGCGGGATCTCCGCGCCGAACTGCCAGGTGCGGTCCTTCGCCAGGTGCGCTTCGCGCCTGCGCCAGTCGGCGGCGATCGCATCCGGCGCAGGTGGGAGGTCTTCGTTCTCGTCCTCGCCTTCCCCGATCTCGGGCCGCGGCCACGGCTTCTCTCCGAAGGCGTCGCGGAAGCCCGTGATCCGCTGGTAGGCGAGCGCCGCTGGGACACCGAGATCGTCGTCGCGCGTGAGTTCGATCAGCAGCGGCACCGCGGTCGGACGGCCCAGGGCTCCGAGCGCCGCGACGGCGGTGCGCGCGAGTTCGGGCCGTTGCATCGCTGCGCGCAGGATCGCTTCGTCGGCGGCATCGCCGAGCGTGCCGAGCATCGACAGCGCTTCCGGGTCCGGATCGGTCGGCCGCGTCGCGGCGGCACGGCAGAGTTCGGCGAGCCGCGGCACGCCAGCCAGCGCCGCGGCGCGCAGGGCGGCGCGGCGGGCGCGGGGCTCGGCCCGCTCGAGGGCTGCCGCCACGTCGGCCGCGTCGAGGGCGCCGAGTCGTCCGGCCGCCCCGACGGCCAGTTCGAACGCCAGCGGTACCGGCGCGTCGAGCGGGGGGCGGGCGTCGACGTCCTTCGTCCGCACGAAGGCGAGCACGTCGATTGCCGCGGCGGCGCGGAGCGGGTCCCTCGCGGCGGCGAGTTCGCGCAGCACCGGCCCGATCGTCGCCGGGACCCCGTGTCGCAGCGCGCGCCGGATGCCGTCGACGACCGGCGGGTCGGCCGTGCGCAGCGCGTCGATCACTTTCGCCGCGTGGGCGCCGGATTCGTCGGCGCACAACACGAGGGTCGCCGCCAGGGCGGTCGCCGTCTCGCCGCTGCACAGCCTCGGCTCGGCGATGTCGACGGCCCACGACTCCGCGAGGCGCAGTCCGTCGAGGTGGGCTTCGGCCCGCTCTTCGTGCCACGCGAGGTCGGCGAGCCGCCAGTCCGGCGTGAAGAGGTTGCCCTCGCGCTGTTCGTGGAGGAAGTCGAGTTCGTCGAAGTGCTCTTCGACGATGTCGAGCATCACGGGCGGGCGGCCGGGGACGTGCATGCGGGGCGCGGCGGTCAGTTGATGTGCACCGTGCCGCCCTTCACCTTGTTCGGGCCGCGCGAGCGCGAGATCACGTGCTCCCCGCGGATCTCGATGCGTCCGTCGGCGCGCAGCCAGATCTTCGACTTGCCGCACTCGATGACGAGTTCTTCGCCGGCGCTGACGCGCAGCGTGCGCGGGGGAGCGGCGGGTGGTGTCGCCGGAACGCCGACCACGCCGAGTCCGATCACGCCGAGGATCGCCGGGCGTGACGCGTCGCAGTCGACGAACACGACCACGGCCTGTCTGCCCGAGCACGTGCGCCAGTCCGCGGGCGGCGTCGCCATCGCGACGAGTGCCGCGACCGGACGCCGGCCGCCGCACCGGACCAGCGGCATGCCGTCGCTCCCGACTCCCGCGATCTCCGCCAGCGTGACACCGGGGACCGTCTTCGTCTGCTGCATCGTGGCCATGGTCGTTCTCGGTTCTGAGCTCTTCAGTTCTGCGCGATCTTGCTGCCCTTGATGACGACGTCGCCGTCGCCCTTCACGGTGATCTTGTTGCCCTTGATCGTGATGTCGCCGTTCTTCTTCATCGTGATCGAGGCGCTGCCCGTCACGAGCGTGATCTCGTCGTCTGCCTTGATCTGCACCTTCTTGGCCGACAGCGACGCTTCCTTGGCGACACTCACGACCTGTTGCCCGTCCACGGCCACCTTGTGGTCCTTGCTGACCTGGACGGTCAGGTTGCTCTGCAGCGTCGCGGAGCAGTCCTTGGCGACCGTCACCGACAGAGTGCCGTCGACGGTCTCCGTCTGGTCCTTCCCGATGCTGAGAGTCCTGGACCCGGAAACCGTCTCGGTGTGATCGCCGTCCACGGTGATCGTCCGGTCCTTCCCGACCGTCTGCGTGTCGTTCTCGTCGACGCTCAGCATCCTGTTCTTCTTGACCAGGATCGACTGCTCGTTGGCGATGTCGACCTTCTGGTCGTGGTCGATCGTCACCGACTGGTCGTGGCCCACGGTGACGGTCTGGTCGTTTTCGACCGACGTCGTCTGGTCCTTCTCCGCGTGGATCAGCAGCTCCTCGCTGCCTTTCTTGTCCTCGAAGCGGATCTCGTTGAAGTTCTGCGCCGTGCCGTCCGGCGAACTGCGCGTCACGATGCCGGCCTGCGTCTTGTTCGCCGGCAGTTCGTACGGGGGCATCGTCTGCGCGTTGTAGACGCAGCCGGTGATGATCGGCTGGTCCGGGTCGCCGTCGAAGAACTCGACGATCACTTCGTCGCCGATGCGCGGGTGCGCGACCTGGCCCCACATCTTGCTGGCCCAGGCGCGGGAGACGCGGATCCAGCACGAACTCGCTTCGTCGCGCTTGCCGAGGCGGTCCCAGTGGAACTGCACCTTCACGCGCCCGTACTTGTCGACGTAGATCTCCTCGCCCTTCGGTCCGACGACCATCGCGGTCTGCGGCCCCTGGATGATCGGCTTGTGCGTCGTGCAGACCGGTCGGAACGTCGTGTCCGCGGGCACGCACGTGAAGTCGTTCACGTAGGTCGTCGTCGTCGAACCGTCCGTCGTCTCCAGCGGCGACGGCTGGATCAGCTGATGGCGCACCGACGTCAGCATGTACTGCTTGTCGTTCATCGCGCTGCGGAAGTGCTGCCCCAGCCGGAAGCGATGGCCCGGCACGAAGCCGCGGCAGCTCGACGCGCCGCGGATCGCCGTGCCGGCGCTCTCTTCGGCCTCCATGCGCAGTCGCGCGAGGCGCTGGCCGTTGTTGGTCGCGCCGTAGTCGCCGATGTGGAAGTCGTAGATCTCGAGCTTGCTGTTGCCGCCGATCGACTGCGTCGTCGCCGCGGTCGTCTCGAGCGAGTTCGCCGGATCCTCGAAGTTGAAGTCGCGCAGCGTGTACTTGCCCGACTGCAGCTGCTGCGTGCGTTCCCAGGTCTGGATCGTGTCCCGCCCGGTCTGGCCGCCCTCGACGGGCAGATAGTCCGCCGTCGCCTGGCCCGGGCAGTCCGGCAGGTCGGCCATGTGGTTCGTGAGGACCAGCACGTGCCGCTGCTCCTCGTGCCGGAAGTAGAAGAAGATGCCCTCTTCTTCGAGCAGGCGGCTCACGAAGTCGAAGTCCGACTCGCGGTACTGCACGCAGAAGGTGCGCGGTGGGAACGAGCCCTGCAGCTTCTTCTCGAAGTCGTTGAAACCAGCGTCCTCGAAGACCTTCGACACGATCTCGGGGACCGTCTTGTCCTGGAAGATGCGGCAGTTGATGCGGCGCGACAGGAGCCACGTCCACGGGCGCAGCGTCACCGTGTAGTGGCAGATGCGGGCGTCGCGGCCGCCCTGCTGGAAGCGCGCGACGATGCCGTGGAAGAATCGCTTCTGGCCGTCGGCGGTTTCGAGCGTCACGTGGCCGGGCTTGCCGACGATGGCCTGCGGGTCGTGGTCGGCGTCCTCCGAGGCGCACTGGAGGTCGATCTGGAAGAGGCTCGACACCCCTTCCGTCGCCGACATCTGGCGCAGCAGCAGCGCATCGGGGCCGAGGGCCGAGTCGAAGGAGCAGAGGCGGGTCGATTGGCTGTAGGCCATGCGGTTCCTGCGGTGCCCCGGGGATCGGGACGGCACGGGACAACGGGCCCTCCCGCGCGCGCGTTGCGCAAAGTCGCCGGAGAGAGCGCGCACCGTCGGCGGGGGAGCAGGCGGATCATGCCGGCCGCGCGTCCCTTCCGGAAGACGTCGTTCCGCCGTTGCGAAGGGTCCGTCGCCGGGGCGGGAAAACGGCGGCGACCGGATCCGGCGCACCCCGGCTGCCATGCTGCCCGGCCTCGTTGTCGGCCTCGCCTCGCCGCGCCCGGTCGCCGCCACCCTTCATGGCATCCCGGTGCGGACTTTCGCGGATTTCTCGCCTGTCTCTCGGGCCGTCAGCGGATCGCCTGAAGGCGCGTGCGGTGCACGAGCAGGTCGCACGGGCCCGGACCCCCGGCGCGCGACACCAGCACCCGCTCGAGGTCCGATCGCTGTGAGTCGTCGAACTGCAGCGCGTCCGCGAAGCGTTCGACGGCGTCGCTCGGCGAGGCGAAGTGCACGAGGTGCGACCCGAGCACACCGCGCACACCGCGCAGGCCGGCACCGCGCAGCGCATCGGCGAGTCGGTCGTCGGCGATCCCCTGCAGTGCGGCGAGGTGCACAGCGGGCCAGCCGAGCAGGTTCGCCGCGGCCGAGAACTCGGGCACCGTGTCGGCGGACGGCAGGTCGAACACAGAACGACCTCCCGGGCGCAGGTTCTTCCGCACCATCTCGATCATCTGCCCCTCCGACGGCGGCGGGCCGAAGTCCTGTACGAGCAGCAGCGCGTCGAACGTGCCGAAGCGCGTCGCTCCGCCCGTCGCCTCGAGGCCGACGACCTCCCCGTGCCGGCCGACGGCCTGACCGATCGCACCGAGGCGGCGTCGGCCGCAGCCGAGCGCGAGCACACGATCCTGCTGGCGCAGGTCGAGCAACTGCAGCGCCGCGTGGAACCACGGTTCGTCGTCCGACGCCGTCATGACGGAAGCGTAGCGGTCGCGTCGTGCGCAGTCCGCGCTGCGGCGAAGAAGGTGGAGCGTACGCGTCGCCGCCGCCATGATCGGTCCGGCTTGCGCTCCGATCCGCGAGAACTCGATCGCACGAACCACGACCTCGTCGTCGTCGGCGCCGGCATCCAGGGTGCCGCGATCGCGCGTGAAGCGGCCGAACGCGGCATCGCCGTCGTGCTGATCGATTCGCGCGACGTGGCGGCCGGCACGAGTTCGCGCAGTTCGCGGCTCGTGCATGGCGGCCTGCGGTACCTGAAGCACGGCCACTACGGCCTCGTGCGCGAGGCGCTGCACGAGCGCGAGCGCCTCCTGCGCAGCTGCCCGCACCTCGTGCGACCGCTGCCGATGGTGATGCCGTTCTTCCGCGACGGCGGCGGCTCGCCGCTCGCGATGCGCCTCGGCACATGGCTCTACGGGCGGCTCGCCGGTCGCAGCACGCTGCCGCGCGCGCGGCGCCTCTCGGCTCACGACGCTGCGGCGGCGTTCCCAGGTCTCCGCACCGAGGGGCTGCGCGAGGCGATCCTCTTCTTCGACGCGGCGACGCAGGACGCGCGGCTCACCGTGGCGAACGCGCTCGCGGCAAAGAAGGCCGGGGCGCACGTGCTCACGCACTGCGCGGTCGTCGGCGGCGGCGGCGACGGCCTCTACCTCGTCGACAACCTGACCGGCTCCACGGTCGTGCTGCGCGCCCACCACGTGGTCAACGCGACGGGTCCGCGCGCCGACGACCTGCGGCGGGCGATGCGCGTCGCCGGCGAGCCGCTCGTGCACACGACGCGCGGCAGTCACCTCGTGCTGGCGCCGCGCTCGGGCGAGACCGCGCTGGCGGCATTCCTGCCCGACGGCCGCATCCAGTTCGTGATCCCGCACCGCGACGGCACTCTGTGCGGCACGACCGACGTCGACGACGAACTGCCCGGCGACGAGACCGGGCCGCCCGCCGCCGACGTCGACTACCTGCTCGAAGCACTGCGGTTCCTCATGGCCCCCGCGCCGCAGCGCGAGGACGTGCGCTTCGCGTACGCGGGCTGGCGGTCGTTGCCGACGGGCGCCGGGCCGTCCGGCGCGAAGAACCGCGAAGCGTTCGTCGTCGCGGAGGGCATCCCGCTCGGCACGTTGCACACGATCGTCGGCGGCAAACTGACCACGCACCGTTCGTTCGCCGAACGCGTGATCGCGGCCATCTTCCCCACCGACGGTCCGTCGCCGACGCGCATGCGCCCCTTGCCCGGCGGCGAAGGCCCGCGCGAGGTCACCGACGAGCTGTGGTGGCGGCACGGAGGCCGGGTGTCGCTCGTGCGCGACCTGTGCGACGAGGACACCACGTGGCGCGAACGACTGTGCCCGCATCGGCCGTTCCTCGCCGCCGAACTCGTGCATGCGCTGCGTCACGACGGCGCGGTGACGTTCGCCGACTCGATGCTGCGCCGCCTCGTGCACAGCCAGGGTCCGTGCCTCGAGAAGAGCTGTCTCCGGAACGCCCACACGCTCTTCCTGCGCGAACGCCGCTGGACGGTCGACTTCGACGCCGACGCCGCGATCGCGGCGCTGCGGCAGGAGGTCGCGGTGATGCGGGGGGAGGTGGACGTCGTGACTGCCGGCGTCGCCGCGACTCCGTAGGCGGACTGATCACCCGCCGACGCAGGTCACCGACCCGTCGTCGCCGAGCAGGGTGAACGCGGCGCGCTGGCCGACCGCGATCGTGCCGCGGTCGTTGGCGCCGACGAGGCGGGCAGGGTTGGTGCTCGCGACACGCGCCAGCGTCCACACGCCCGCGCGCGGCGCGAAGCGGAGGAAGTTCTGTGCCGCCATCGCCATCGACAGCGCGGAACCGGCGAGGCGGCCCCTCGTGTCGCGCACGACGCCGTTCTCGGCGACGACCCGCACACCGGACAGGTGGTACTCGCCGTCCGGCATGCCGGCGGCCGCGACCGAGTCCGTCACGAGCACCGTGCGGTCGGGGCCGAGGATCGCGAACGCGTTGCGCACCATCACCGGATCGACGTGCACGCCGTCGCAGATCAGCGGGCAGCTCACTCGCGCGTCGTCGAGCGCGAGCGCCGCGGGCCCGACTTCGCGGTGGTGCAGCGGACCCATCACGTTGAACAGGTGCGTCACTGCGCGCGCGCCCGCAGCGACGCAGTCGGCGAACCCGACCGCCGAGTCGCAGTGGCCGAGCGCGCAGGCGACGCCGGCTTCGGCGAACAGCCTCACCGCCGCCGCGGCGCCGGGCCGGGCGTTCGCGAGCGTGACGAGGCGCAGGCGACCGCGCCCCGCGTCGAGCAGTTCCTGCACACGCGCCGGCGTCGGGTCGACGAAGTGGTCCGGATCGTGGGCGCCGGGTGCCGTGAGGAACGGTCCTTCCATGTGCAGGCCGAGCGGCTCGGCGGCACCGGGCGTGGGCTTCCAGCCGTCGATCCACGCCGCGACCGACTCGACGCGTTCGAGCAACACGCTCCACGGCGCGCTGATGAGCGTCGGCAGGAAGGCGCAGGCTCCGCCGCGCCAGACCGCGGCGGCGATCGTGTCGAGAGCCTCCGTCGTGCCCTCGTCGACGCTGCGGCCGCCGGCGCCGTTGCACTGGAGATCGACGAACCCGGGCAGCAGCGTGCCGCGCAGCCGATGGGCGCCGGAGCCCGCTGCGGTCTGGTCGACCGCGACGATGCGGCCGGAGATCGCGGCGATGCGGCTGCCGGCTTGCACGACGTGCGGCAGCGCGGCGCGGTCGACGATCCACTCGGTCGCGATCAAGGCCGCACTACCGTAGGCGCCGCCTCGTGCTCTCGCCAGCGCGACGGTTTCGTTAGGCTCTCCGCGCCTCATGCGACCGTCGTACCTCGCGTCCGCCTTCCTGCTGCTCTGCGGCGTGTTCGCCGGCTGGCGGACCGCGTCGCTGCTGCCGAAGTCGCCCCTCCCCGACGAACCCGCGATCTGGACCGACGACTACCGCCTCATCCGCAAGCCCGAGAACGCGTTCGAACTCGGCGACGGCCGCTGGTTCGTCGTGCCTCGACTGTTCCGCGACTTCGATCTGCAGATGGACCTCGAACTCGGCGAGAACGTCGACGTCGACCTGCTCGTCCGCCAGGTCGAGCCGCGCCTCGTGCAGAAGGAGATCCGTGCGTTCCCGGGCCGCTTCGTTTCGTTGCGTCTCACCACGGGCAAGGAGGGCCAGGCGTGGCGCACACGTGACGAAGCGCTCTTCGGTCCGCGCGGCGAAGGTGCGTCGCTGGCGCCGGGTCTCGTCGCCACGGTGTGGCTCGAGGCCCGCGGGCGCACGCTGCGCGCGAACGTCGCCGGCAAGACGCTGCCGCCGTTCGAGGCGGACGACGACTACGGCGCGCTGACGTTGATCGCGCGCGGCGGCAAGGTGGCGCTGCAGCGGTTCGTCGTCACGAACAGGGGCGGCGCCGAGCCGTGGTCCGCGCAGCCGGGATTCTGGGTCGCGATCGGCGTCGTCGGTGCGGCGCTCGTTCTCGCGGTGGCGTCGATGCGTGCGGCGGGTGCCGTGGTCACGGCGCTGCTCGGCGTCCTGCTCGTGTGCTCCGGGGAGTGGATCGCGCGGTGCGTCGCGGTGGCGCCGCTCGCGGTGCCCGCTTCGGGTCCGTTGCTCGCGTTGCTCGGTGGTGCGGCGCTGTTCGCGAGCGCGATCGTGGTCGTCCGTGCCATCGGCGCGCCGATCGCCCGGTGGATCGCCGTCGCGGCGGTGTTCGGCGGGTTCGTCGCGACGGCGCACCTCGCGCGGGCAGCGCTGCGGCCGCGGCCGTCGACCCGGCTCGACGCGGTCTTCGGTCCGGACTCGGGCAGCACGCCGAGCGAAGCCATGGCGCAGCTGATGCGCGGTCCGCGCGGGCTCCTGGGTCCGCCCGAGGAGAACGCGAAGGACGCGCGCGTCGTGTTGCTCGGCGGCCAGCTGCTGTACGGCGCGCTGCGGCCGCCCGAAGAGCACCTGCAGGGCCTGCTGCAGGCCGAACTGCGCGGCGCGACGAAGAAGGCGGCCGAAGTGGTGACGTTGCCGACGATGGACGGCCACACTGCGCAGCAGTGGGAGCTGTTCTCGCGGTTCTTCACCGGGCATCGACCGCGCGTGCTCGTGTTCGGCGTTCCGGCGGACGAAGCGGCCGAGGATCCGTCGACGGGCAAGCCGCGTTCGTTCGCGTCGACGCTCGCGGAGACGATCCGTGCCGCACGAGCGTGGACCAGGGAGAACGGCGCGGCGCTCGTTCTGTTCGCGTCGGCCGCGGTGCCCGGTGATCTGCGCGACGTGTTGCGTGAAGCGGAGCGCGACGGAGTACCGCTCGTGTTCGCGAACGACGGCGACGCACCGGCTGCAGTCGCGAAGAAGCTGGCCGCCGCGGCCGGACCGCTGCTGTGACGAACGGCGAGCCGACCGACCCCGGCATCGCGGCGCTCGCGGCCGCGGACGCCGCCGATGCGCAGGCCGACGGGCCGGCCGCCCTCGCGCGCCGCGATGCGGTGCTCGCGCTGCGGGCGGCGGGGGCCGTGCGCGGCGGCGCCGCCGCCCTCGCCGCGGCGAGGATCCTGCTCCGCAGTTCGCGTGCGACGGACGTCGAAGCGGCGCAGGCGCTCGCGCACTCGGCGATGGCGAACGAACGTGCCGCCAGGCGCGTGGCGGCGGCGGCGTTCGATCGGCTGCGCATGCTCGCGGGCAAGCCGCAGAAGTTCGGCACGCAGACCGTCGCCGACGCGGCGGGCACGCGCCTCTGGCCCGTCGATCCCGCGACCACCGACAGCGAGCGCGCGAAGTGGGACGTGCCGCCGCTCGCGGACCTCGTGCAGCGCTGCGGGCGAGGCGGCGGATGATCGGCGCCGTCGTCGCGATCGCGCTCGTGGTGGCGCTCGTCGTCTACGGGCTCGTCGCCTGGGAGCGCATCGTGAAGCGGCATCGCGAACAGGATCCGGCGACGGCCGGTGGTTCGATGGCGCGCGCTCACGCCGCACGGCCTGCAGCGACTCCCGATGCGCCGCGGTCGTTCGCGCGCGGTGACTGGCTCGCCGTGCGTACGAACGACACCGAGCGCGTGGTCGCGGCCCTCGGCCTGCGCACCGTGCTGCCGGCGAACTGGCGCGCGGGGCTCGCCGAGGCGGCGACGGCCGGCGTGTTCGTCACGCCGCCGGTGCGCGGTTTCGTCTTCGCCACGGGAGCCGACCTCGGCGCGGCGCTCGGACCGCACGTGCACACGCTCCCGGCGTTGCTCGAACGGCTCGCCGCCACGTTCCCCGAGCTCGCGTGGTTCCGCGCCGACGCGGCGAACGACCGCCACGGCTGGGCCCTGGTGCGCCGCGGTGCGGTGGAGCGCGTGTACGCGTACGACGGTGACGACGGGCACGTCGCATGGCACGGCGAGCCGACGGAGGCCGAACGGGAACTCGGCTGCTTCGTCGACGACCCGCGCGACCTGAGCGACGACGAGGTGAAGTGGTGGCCCGACGCGGCTCTCGTCGCGGAAGTCGCGGCCGCATGGAGCCTCGACCCGCGCTCGATCGATCGGCTCGCGATCGCGCCGTCGGCAGGCTGGCTCGGCCGCCTGTGACGGAGGGCTGTGCACGGCGCACGTCTCCGTAAGATGCGCGCCCGCCTCGTCCGCCCCGGAGTCGCCATGTCCGTCCCGTCGCTGCGCGCCCTCGTCGTCGTCTTCTCCTTCGCAGCGGCGCTCGCCGCGCAGTCCGCGAACCCGCGGCCCCTGACCCACGACGACTACGACCGGTGGAAGGCGCTCCGCGGCACGACGTACCGTCTCGACGGCGCGTGGGTCGCGTTCCAGATCGAGCCGCAGCAGGGCGACGGTGTGCTCGAGATCCGCGAGGTCAGCGGCGACCGCGTGCACCGTGTGCCGATGGGGCAGGGCGCCAGGTTCGCGGCCGACGGTGCGTCGGTCGTGTTCACGATCGCGCCGAGCAAGGTCGCGGAACGGCAGAAGAAGATCGACGAACTGCGCAAGAAAGCGGCCGGCGCCGAGGAGGGCGGCGAGCCCGGCGAGAAGGGTGGGAAGCCCGCGGAGAAGCCGAGCGCCCCGGCGGGCCGGCGCGGCGAACGCGAGGGCGACGCCGCCGAGCGCGAACGTTCCGAACTCGCGGTGCTCGAACTCGCGACCGGTGCGACGACGAAGCTCGGCAAGGTGAAGGGGTTCACGCTGCCCGAAGAGGTCGCGGTGCTCGTCTACCACCGCGGCAAGCCCGAGGAGGAGAAGAAGGACGGCGACGAGCCGGCCGAAGGATCGGCCGAGAAACCGGCCGAGAAGGCGCCGTCGGAGAAGCCGCCGGAGAGCGAGCCGCCGGCGAAGCCCGCGCCGAAGAAACCCGTCGACCCGCTCGAGAAGAAGCGGCCCGAGGGCACCGACCTGGTCGTGCGCGACCTCGCGACGGGCGCGGAGAAGACGTTCGCCGACGTCGTCGCGTACGGCACGTCGCGCCACGGCGCGCTGCTGTGGTTCCACACGTCGGCGAAGAAGCCGGTCGCGGACAGGAAGTACGGCGTCTTCGTCGTGCCGCTCGCGGCGGCTGCGACGACGGAGCCCGTCCACGTCTTCGACGGCATCGCGCACGTCGGCAACGCCACGTTCGACCGCGACGAAACGACGTTCGTCTTCACGTCCGATCGGGACGACTTCGCGGCGGACAAACCGCGCAGCGATCTGTGGGCGTGGCAGCGCGGCGCGGGTGCGGCGACACGGATCGTCGGTCCCGATCGACCGGGCCTGCCGCCCGGCGTGCGCGTGAGCGGCGGGCTGTCGTTCTCCCGCGACGGGTCGGTGCTCGAGTTCGAGGTGCAGGACGCGCCCGAGGCGGACCCGCTGCCGATCCTGCCGGAGGACAAGGTCGTGCTCGACCTGTGGAACTGGCGGGACGGGCAGTTGCAGACGCAGCAGCAGAAGCGCGGCGCCGAGGAACGCAACCCGCCGCGGACCGCGGTCTGGCATCGCGATCAGGGGCGCGTTCGCATGCTCGGCGACGAACGGTTGCGCACGCTGCGCTTCGTCGGGCCCGACGGCCTCTGGATGCTCGGCACCGACGGACGTTCGTACGAACGCGAGGTGCAGTGGGATGGCCGCTACGTCGACGTGTGGCTCGTGAACGCGCTCGACGGTTCGCGCCGGCGGGTGCTGGAGAAGCTGCGGGGCAACGTCACGCCGTCGCCGGGCGGTCGGTACCTGCTGTGGTTCGGTGCGGACTATCACTGGTGGTCGCTCGACGTCGCGACCGGCGCGCGCCGCGATCTCACGGGCTCGTTGCCGGTGCCGTTCCACCGGACCGACGACGACCATCCCGAGCCCGACGCGCCGCACGGTCTCGGCGGGTTCGTCGAGGGCGACGCGGCGGTGCTCGTGTACGACGAGTTCGACGTGTGGAAGGTGGCGCTCGCGACCAGCGACGCGGTGTGCGTGACCGACGGTTTCGGTCGAGCCAACCGACTGCGTCTCCGCGTGCAATCGCTGCCGCGCGACCCGGACCAGCAGTACGTCGACCGCGAGCTGCTCCTGTCGGGACTCGATCTCGACACGATGGCGGAGGCGTACTTCGCCGATCGCCTCGACGGCGTGCAGAAGCCGCG
>JAEUHQ010000177.1 GCA_016794565.1 Planctomycetota bacterium
CACGCCGTCCACGAAGGATCGGGCGCGGGCCCCGTGATCCCGGCCGGCCTGGCGACGGCTTTCGCGGCGCAGAAGGCCGCACTCGCTGTCGTCGCCGTGGTGGTCGCGGCGGTGCTCGCCATTCCGCTCGTGGCGCCGCCCACGACGTCGGTCGCGCCCGGACCCGATCCTGGAGCGCCTCCCGCGGCGGCCGCTTCGACGACGCCCGTGGTGGACGCATCCGACACGCGCCGGCCAGCGCCCGGCGGATCTCTCTCTGGCAGCAGGTCGCCCGCGCCAGCCGCGACGAAGGCGATTCCGGCCGCCGACGTCGCAGCGGCCGCACCCGTGCGACGAAGCCTCGTCGATCGCGACGGCAAGGCGCTAGAGGGCGTTCGCATGCGGGCCGCGGCAACGACCACGGTGCGCTGGCAGGGCGGCGACCGCGGCTGGATCAGCGGTGCTGGCCGCACGCTTCGCATCCTCGCCGAACAAGAGGAGCGATTGCGGACCGACCCTCGCTACGCCGACGAGTTCTTCGCGAAGCTCCCGCTTCCCGAGGAGTGGCGCGCAACGGTGCTCGACGAAGCGCTGCCCCAGCGCGACGTGCGAACGGACCGCGAAGGCACCTTCGTGTTCCCGCCGCCGCTCCCGGTCGACGACCGGACGATCGATGTCGCGGATCCGAGCTTCGTGCTGGTCACGGCCGGCAGCGCCGGCGCGACACCCTGGGTCGCCGGCCCCGCGGTGCGAGTCGAGGGCAGCGTGCACGATGCCGACGGCGCGCCCATCGCCGACGCGACGGCGATCGCGATGTGCCCGACCGCGCAGGAGCCGATCGAACTGCACGCACAGTCCGCGACGCGCACCGACGAACAGGGCGCGTTCCTCGTCCGCCGCGCCCTCGCGAACGGCCTGCTGCGTGTCTCGTGCGACGGCTACGAGACGGTCATGGTGCGTCTGTCGCGGAACCCGGTGCAACGCCCGTACGTCGTGCTGAATCGCCCGGGCTTCGCGACGCGACGGACGATCACCGGCATCGTCACCACGAGCGGCGGTGCACCGATCGGCAAGGCGGCCGTGTGGTTCGGCCGGCAGCACACGACGACCGCCGACGACGGTCGCTTCACGCTCGCCGCCGACGCGGCGAAGCCGCAGTACGCGTTGACGATCGTCGCGAAGGGCTGGGCCGCGCTGCAGTTGCCCGACTTCGGCAAGCAGGTGCTCTCCAACGCGCCGCTGCAGAACCTCACGTTCGTGCTCGAGGAGAAGCCGCGCAGCATGCGCGGGTTCGTCGTCGGTCCCGACGGCACGGCGGTCGAGGGCGCGCTCGTGTTCCTCGTCGATCCGACGCTGCTCGACATCACGTTCGACACGGTCGAGTCGCGCGTCGCCGAGGCACCGGCGGTCGTTCGCACCGATGCGAACGGTTCGTTCGTGCTCGACGGCCTCGACGACCGCCCCTATCGGGTGCGTGCGGTCGATCCGCGGACCGGCGCTTCGGAGACGTCGCGGGCGTCGAAGCCCGGCTCCCGTGTCCTGAAACTGCAGCTGCCGAAGGCCGGGCTTCGCCTGCAAGGCCACCTCGTCGACGCCGACGGACTGCCGCTGCGCGACGCCACCGTGGAGATCGCGTTCTTCACGCACGTGACGAAGGGCGGCGGCACGCAGATGGAGTCGACGCCCGCGGTCGCGTGCAGCGACGCCGGGGGCTTCGAGATGTCCGTCGGCCCCGACACGAACGCGTGGCTCTGCGTGCGGGTCCACGGCCAGATCCGCCAGATGACGCCGGCCGTGGAACTGCTCGCGCGCCGCCCGATCAGGTGCGACGGCTCGCGCTGGCTGACCTTGCTGTTCGCCGCGGACAGGGACGGGCGCCCGGCGCACTTCCTGATGGCCGACGGCACCCTCGACGCGAACCGGCTCGACACGTGGTCCGGCCGCCCGATCGCGATCCCGAAGGGCGCCGTCGCGGTGGTGCTCGACAAGGAGACGCCGGAGATGGTGCGCCTCGAGCTGACCGACGACCTCGCAGTGCACCTGCGCGTGCCGTGACGGCGCGCGGCTGTTCCAACTCGGGTCGCCGCGGGGCATCGTTGCGTCGTCAACATGCCCGCCGTCCTCGATCGACTCCGTGACCGCGCGCGCGCCCGCCGCGCCCGCATCGTGCTGCCCGAGACGAAGGACCCGCGAACGGTCGACGCGCGCCGGATCCTCGAAGCCGATCGCCTCTGCGACGTCGTGTGGGTCGACGACCCGAAGAAGGACTCGCGGCTGCACGACGTCGCGCGCCATCTGCATTCGCGGCGCAGGCACAAGGGCATGAGCGAAGAGGAGGCGCTGCGCCTCGCCGCCGAGCCGGTGATGTTCGGCGCGGGCCTCGTCGCGCTCGGTCACGCCGACGCAGGCGTGACGGGTGCTGAGCACGCGACCGCCGACGTGATCCGCGCGGGCCTGTTCCAGCTCGGCACCGCGCCCGGCATCCCGCTCGTGTCGTCGATGTTCCTTCTCGTGCGCGGCGACGAGGTGCTGTCGTTCGCGGACTGCGGTGTCGTGCCGGACCCCGATCCGGACCAGCTCGTGCACATCGCGAACGCCACTGCGCAGAACCACCGCCGCTTCACCGACGAGAGCCCGCGCGTCGCGTTCCTGTCGTTCAGCACCCGCGGCAGCGCCGAGCACGCGAAGGTGACGAAGGTGCGCAGCGCCGCCGCGAAGTTCCGCGCCGCACATCCGACGATCGCGAGCGACGGGGAGCTGCAGTTCGACGCCGCCTACGTGCCCGCCGTCGCGGCGCGCAAGTGCAAGGACAGTCCGCTGCAGGGGCGCGCCAACGTGTTCGTGTTCCCCGACCTCGACGCCGGCAACCTCGCCTACAAGATCACGGAGCGGCTCGGCGGCTTCCAGGCGTTCGGCCCGCTGCTGCAAGGCCTCGCCAAGCCGTGGCTCGACCTGTCGCGCGGTTGCACGGCCGAGGACATCGCCGGTGTCGCCGTGATCGCCAGCGCGATGCTCGACTGACAGCGGTCAGATGTCCGCAGTCAGTGCGACACGATCGGACATCGACAGCCCGTCGATCAGCGAACATGGGTTGACCGTCGTGAACAGGCTGAGCCATTGGAACTCGAGCTGGAAGCCCGCGAACGTCGGATCGCACGGCACGGCGAAGAGGCTCGACGCGGTGCCCGCGACGTTCGGCTTCGCTTCGAGGATCACCGGCGGGAGGATGCTGCAGACACCGCACGGGACCGGCGGCCCGGGAAAGCCGAGGTTGATCAGCGGGAGCGCGCCCGGCTCGAGACCGCTGACGAGGAAGTGGAAGTCGGCGTTGCCGACCACGAACGGAGCGGAAACCGCCGGGACGCCGCCGTTGCCGCAGCCGCCGCCGAGGACCACGGGCGGCAATCCGGGAGCGAGCGCCTGCACACGCTGGGCTGTGATCACACCGGTGAACAGCGGCGCGTCGAACGACTCGGTCGCCACGATCAGGCCGTCGTCGTTGAAGTTGTTCTGCGCGAACGCCCACCGCCCGGCGACCCGCGGCGCCCATTCGTGGTTGCTCGCCGCGGTCGCGTCGACACCGTCGAGCGTGATCCGCGCGTTGCACGTCGTGCACGCAGCATCGATGAGCCACGCGCCGACGTCGTCGTCGAGCGGGCCCTGCCGCTCCACGAACGTCACGCAGTACTTCGGTCCGAGCCACGCGATGTCGGGGCCGAATTCGTCTTCGTTCGGCGTCGCTTCGATCGGGTTGTCCGGCCCCGACGACAAGGCGCCCGTCGCGTACTCGACCCGCATGCACCGCACGTCGCGCAGCGCTCCCGACGGCTCCCGCCGCGAGTGCGCCACGACGAACCCGGCGCCGTCGCCGTCGACCGCCGTCTGGCCGTCGATCGTGGCGCCGCCCAACAGCGTGGTCAGCGGCGTCAGCAGTGCCAGGTCGCGACTGATCGCTCGCGCCTGCACGTCCGTGTCGCTGCCGAACATCAGCTCCGTCCACGTCACCAGATAGCGTCCCGTGAGACCGCCGCTGCGGCTGATCGCCGGTTCATGCGCGAAGTTGCTCGGCGTGAGCATGCCGGAGGAGAAGGCGAACGCCGGTCCGGCCGCGGGCACGACGATCTTGAGCGCCCAGAGGCCTCCGTCTTCGCAGACGACGACGCCGCTGTTGCCCTGGTCACTGGCTTCGCCGCCCACGCACGGCCTGGGCTCCTGCGCGATGCCCGACCGCAGCGTGCTCGACGCCGCTGCCAGCGCACCCGCGGCGTCGACCGCGCAGCCGCGCACGTCGAACGGCCCGAACAGCGACGCACCCCGCTGGTAGACGACGAGGAAACGATCGACGCCCGCGATGTCCGCGACACGCGGCCGGGTGCACGGCTCGGGCCCCGCATCGACGACGACGAGCGGGCCGACGGCCGCCCCGGTGTCCGCGTCGAGGCGGATGCCGCGGATGTCCACGTCGCTCAGCGAGAAGTGCTGTTGCCAGACGACGAACCAGCGGCTCGTGGTGTGGTCGTATGCGCAGTCGGGCACCTTGCTGTCGCCCGGTGCGACGAGGAACTCGGTGCCGATCAGCGGATCGAGGACCAGCGGATACGTCGCTGCATCGACGAACCCGGCGGGCAACGTGAACTCGATGCGGTCGCCGGACACACGGGTCGAACCAGGGACGCGGCGTCCCGTCGCATCGACGCCGACGACCTCTCCGAGGCACACGCCGCCGACCCCTTCACGAACGAACCGCCACCGCGCACCGTCCGGTCGCGCCACGAGGTCCGTGACGATGCGCCCGGTGACGACGAGGTCCCCGGCACCCTCGGGACGCGTCGAGATCACGAACGACTGCTCGATGCCGTCGGCGCGCACGTCGTACCGCTCGACGACGTCGCCGCGGTGCCAGCTCACGCAGCCGCCGTCGACGGTCGGACCAGCGACCGGCACCGTGCCATCGAGGAGCTGCGTGCCGCGGCGCCGGATCGACGTGAGCCGGAACGACCACGGCAGGTTGCTCTCGACCCGCGTGCCGAGTGCGGGCACGTACTCGAACGTGCCGTCGCGAAACGTGGCCTTGTAGGCGGCACCGGCGGCCACGACGTCGCCATCGATCGTGGTCACGCCGCAGGCGCTCGCGATGGCGGTGTTCGTCGCGTGAGGATGGAGAGGCTCCTGCGCGTTGGCCGCGACCAGCAGCGCGGCGATGAGGAGAGAAGGGATGTTGACGTTCATGGCCGACCTCATTCGATGTTGACGAGAACCGCGTCCGAGAGAGACAGCCCGCCGAAACAGGTGCCGCCGAAGGTGACGTGCTGCGCGTAGAAGGCCGCACCGCTGATACCGGCGGGCAGCGGAAGCGGCGTCGCCGCGTCGCCGCTCGAACTCGTCACGACGACACTCCCGAGGAAGCCGAGGTACGGATCGGGCACG
>JAEUHQ010000200.1 GCA_016794565.1 Planctomycetota bacterium
GACGAGGGTGCCGGTGTTCGCGGCCGCGCTGAACGCCGGCACGCTGACCTGCACGCTGTTCCAGTCCACCGGCGTCGGCGACTCGAGACGGTAGAAGCCCGGCGAACCGGCGCCCGCCTTCGCGACGATGTTGAACGGCGCGTCGGTGACGACATTGAGCTTCACTGCCTTGATCTCGCTGCCTTGACCGCCGGTCGTGTCGAACAGGCCGGACGCGACGAGATCACCACCCGCCTGCACCAGGAACGAGCCGCCGGAGCCGCCGCCGCCCGGGGAACTCACGCCCCAGTTGGCGTCCGGCGACGTTGGCGACGCTTTGTCGTCGCCGTTGATGAAGACTCCCGCGCCGCCGCGCGACGCGAGCACCGCGTTCGGTCCGAGCGTGACCTTGCCACCCGCGCGCAGCGCGAGGGCGCCGCCGCCGCCGGAACCACCGCTGCCCGCGACGTAGTGGTCGTTGGATCCGGTCGCAGTCGGCACGGACATGGTGCCGAACGCGTGCGAGCCGCCGCCACCGCCGCCCGACCCGCCCACAAGGTAGTGGTTCAGCGAGGTCGACCCGCCCGGCAGCCCGCCCGCGAGGTTGAACTGGAGGCCGCCCGCCGGGGCAGGCTGGGCCACGAACTTCGGCGCGGCGGCCGGGGCCGTGAACGTCGGTGCTGCTCCTGCGAGCGCGAAACCGCCGCCGCCGCCGCCCGGCGAAAACTGGCCGCGGAAGTACTGCGTGGTGAGAACTGGGCCAAGGGAAGTCGTGGTGCTGTAGATTGCGATCGTGCCGGTGGACGGAGCAACCGGCCCTCCCACGCCGCCGGTACCCACTGCGGCGCCCGTGAACGCGTGACCGGCGGGAACGCGGACGTCCGAGCCGGCCACACCACGCGTGTTCGCGATGGGCATACCGCCAGAAACGTTCGATTCATCGCCGCCTTTGCCGCCCTTGCCGCCACCGGGCCCACCAGCGGAGCCCGGCTGGCCGAGCACGAAGACCGCCGTGCCGCGCGCGTTGAAGTCCTGCACCCGCTGGCCAGCCAGCGGCAGACCGGTGCCGGGCGTCCAGAACGGGAGGCCCTCGCCGCTGATGTCGACCGTGCCGAGGATGTCGACCTTGCCGCGCACGAAGATCTGCACGGGCGGCACCGGATCCGTGGTGCCTTTGAAGCGGACCGTGATGTTCTGCGGGACCACGAAGTCCGAGAAGAAGAAGCGGCCGTCGGTCACGGTCGCCGGCTGACCGTCGAGCGTGTTGGCCGCCGGAATCGCCGTGTTCTGGATGTTGATCTCGTACGTGTTCGGCGCGACGAGCGTGCCGAGCGTCGGCGCAAACGAGCCGTGGCGTCCGTCACCGCCGATGAAGCCGGCGCGCGCACCGCTCGCCCACACGCCGCTGGACTGGTCCTTGTCCTGCAGCGCGGAGCCGGCGAACAACTCATTGACCGTGAACGGCGCCGGTGCCACCGGGGCGGTCTTCAGCACGAACTCGGTCGGTACGCCGGCGCGACCGGAGAGGTCGCGCAGGTCCGCCGTCACCGCCACCGTGATGCACGACGAGCCCGGCAGCGCCACCGTGGGCTGGTACGTGACCACCGTCACGGGGGTCGAACCCACCTGCTCCGTCGTGATGGTCGGAATGCCCTCGAGGGCCACGCCGGTCGCGTCGTCGTCGCAGACCAGCACGCCGCCGCTGTTCACCGTTCCGCGCACGGTCACCGTGATCGGCGACGACGCGGACAATCCGGCCTGCAGCCCGGACGTGTCGACCAGTTCCGAGAAGCGGAGCACGATGGTCGGGTTCGCGGGCACGTTCGTCAGGGTCGCCGGCGACACCAGCGTGACGGCCGGGGGCAGCTGGTCCTCGTCCTGGATGCCGCGCGACGCGAAGACCGTGCAGGAGAACTCCCTGGCCAGTCCGTACCCGCCCGAGGCGCTGCGGATGCCGTGCGTGTCGGAGCCGCCGGCGAGAGTGATGATGTAGCTCTCGTTGCGCAGGAAGCCGAACGTGCTGACGCCGCCCGAGCTCGACACCCGCGGCACGAAGGTCAGTTCGCGACCCGACACGAGGTACTCGCCCGCTGGCGCGAATCCGGCCGGCGTCCGGATCGAGACCGACGCGGCGTTCACCGTGCTGGTGTCGATGCGGTCCGAGAACACGAAGCGCAGGCGCTGGTTCTCGGCGATCTCCGTCACCGAGCACCCGGTCTGCGTGCAGCTGAGGTCGCAGCTGATCAGACAGAACGTCTCACCGCCGGCACAACGGATCGACACGTCGCCGGTCGTTTCGGTCGAACCGCCGGAACAGCCGGCAGCGCCGAGCGCCAACACACCGAACAGGACCTTCGAAGACAGGATCTTGCGCATGGGAGAGGACCGGATGGTTCGGGATCAGTTGCGGTAGACGACGACGACCTTCTGGACTGACACGTTCGTCGCGAGCGCGCCGTCCATCACCAACATGAAGCGGAAGCCGTTCAGGGCATCGGACTGGATGCCGGTGACGCCGAGCACCGTGCGCACACCGGTGCGCCAGACACCCGTCGCGATCACCGCGCCCGTCACGAGGTCGATCGTTCCCGCCTGGAAGAGCGCGCGGATCGGCGCGCCGACCGTCGCTGCCACGGTGGAGACGTTCGGATCGTCGCTGAAGACCATCGGCACGCCGTCCACGGTCGCGTAGATCTCGTAGCGCGCGTAGGTCGGGCCGAACACGAGGCCCGTCGAGTAGAACTTCGAGCGGAGGGACGCGAAGTCGTCGCGCTCCGCGAGCTGGCCGACATTGTCCACCGTCGCCGCCGGCAGCATCGCCACGAGCTGCGACGTCGTCGGCGCGACCGGAGCCTCGAAGCGCACGAACCCCGGCGAGCCGTCGCCGGCCTTGATCGTGACCTGCGTGTTCGGCGGATTGACCGGCACCGACCCGACGTTCGCGGACGACGTGCGGGCCATGTTGCCGCCTGTGCCGCCGCGCACGTCGATGATGCCGAGCAGGTCCGAAACGCGTCCCGTCTGCAGCACGACCGAACCGCCCGAGCCGCCGCCGCCAGGTCCGGGCGCCGCCGAGAACGCGGTCGCGTTGCTGTTCGGGGTGCCGCCGCCGCTCGCGAGCACGAGCCCCGTCGGCGCGAGGCGGAGCGAGTCTCCGGCGCGCAGCGCGATCGCGCCGCCGCCGCCCCCCCCGCCGCCGCCGCCCACCAGGACCTTGTTCGAACTCGGCGAGAAGCAGCCGTGACTGCCGGCACCGCCGCCGCCGGCACCGCCGACGAGGAAGTGCATCGAGCTGCGATCCAGGCCCGGAACGACCGGGAACGGGAACAACTGCATCGCGGCACCGCCCGCCGCGTCCGGGCCCATCGCCGAAGCCCCGTTCGGGAAGTTGTTGGACACGACGCGCCCGAGGCCGCCCGCGTTGACGAATCCGCCGCCGCCGCCACCGGCCGCGGCCGATGCGCTGTAGGCGATGATGAACGGCAGAGGGGGATAGATCAGGTCCGTCGCGAGACCGCTCGCCGGGAACACCGAGGAGCCCCGACCGCCTGTCGCCGCAGCCGACGACGTGTACGCGTGGCCCGCGAGCACGCGCGCCGCGACGCCGTCCGCGCCGTTGGGGGCCGCGCCCGGCGAGGAGAGCGGCCGATCGCCGCCCTTGCCGCCCGCACCGCCGAAGACGCCGCCGGCGCCGCCGGCCTGGCCGTTCGCTCCCGGACTCGCGACGACGGGCACACTCTGCCCCGCGACGTCGATCTCGCCCTGGATGTCGAGTCGTCCGGCCACCGTGAAGACCGGCGGCCAGGAACCCACGAACCGCAATCGCACGTCGCTCGGCACGACCATCTTGTCGAAGAAGTAGCGACCGTTCGACACCGTCAGCGGCGCGCCCGTGATCGTGTTCGTCGCCGGGATGAGCGTGTTGTCCGTGTTGAAGAGGAACGTCTGCTTGCCGTTGATCAACCCTTGCGCCGTACCGAGCGACGGGCTGAACGTGCCGTGGCGGGCGTCGCCGCCGATCTTCGCGAACACGGCCTGCCCGCCGCCCCACGTCGCGGCCGACGACTCGTCGTCGAAGAACTGCGTCGTGTCGAACTCTTCCGGGACCGGCACTTCGACCTGCGGCAGCCGCACGGTGAGGAACGAGAACTGCTGCGGCTGCGCCGAGCGGCCCGACAGGTCGGCGACCGCGGTCGTCACCGCGACCTCGATGCACACGTTCGGCGGCAGCGGCGACGTCGGCGTGAACGTCACGACCGAGATGAGCCGCGCCGCGTCGAAGTCGAGCCGCGTCGAACCCGCGAGCGCGACCGGTGCCGACGCGAAGTCGCACTCGACCGCGTCGCCATCGTTCGGGTCGGACGTCTCGATCGTACGGCGCACCTGGAACGTCACCGGGCTGTTGCCGCCGCCGAACGGCGTCGCGTCGATCAGTTCGTTGAACTCGAGCACGATCGGGATGTCCTGCGGCGCACCGCCGAGTTGCGACACCGTCGGCGAGATCATCGTCGCACGCGGCGGCACGCCGTTCAGATCGACGATGCCCTGCGACGAGCGGAACGTGCACGACAGCGTCTTCGCAAACGGCTTGCCCGACGTGCTGCGCACCACCGACGGCGAACCCGCGCCCGGGATCGTCATCGTGTACGTCTCGCCCGCCGTGAAGCCGAAGAACGTCTGCCCGCCGATCACCTGCAGCGTCGGCACGAACTCGACCTGGTTCCCGTTCACTAGGAACTCACCCACCGGCTGATCGCCCGACACCGTGCGCAGGCGGATCGACGACGGCGACACCGACGCCGGATCGATGTCCTGGCTGAATTGGAAGATCAGGATCTCGTTCTGCGCGATGTCCGTGCGCGCACACCCCGTGTCGCTGCAACCGAGGTTGCAGTTCTGCATGCAGATCGCGTTGGCCGTTCCGCCGACGCACCGGAACGTCGAGCTGCCGACCTCACCGCTGCCGCCCGAACACCCTGCAAGGCTCGTCACCGCAAGGAGTAGCGCACCGCCAGTGAGCGTGCGAGCGAGCCGGGCGGAGGGCCGGCGAGGCGATGTCGTGCAGGAAGCAGTGGAGCGGGCGCGAGGGTTGCGGACGAGCATGTCTGCCTCGTATCGATGACTTGGGGACGAAGACCCGACCGGGCAGCGGGCCGACGGCCAGTTCGAGGGGCGCTGTTCCAGAGGCGGAGGGATGGAGAAGGAAACCACACCGCAATGGAAGCTGCAAGACTGGGTTGGGACGCGGCCGGAGGGGCGCCGGTGTGCGCGGAAGCCCGGCACAGGACAAGTTCCATGCCACCGGCCAGTGCCCCGGTCGTGAAGCAGCCGACTGCTCGGAATCCCCGACAGCGGCGCTGGTTGGCCGCCATCGACGTCGACCCGCCGGCCCGGCCGCGGCACCGACGCGGTCCGTGCGCGGCCGCACTTCGGTGCTGTTCGGCACGATCCCTGTTCGAGATCGAACATGCCGTGACGCTCTCCCGAGGTCCCACTACCTTCGCCGCAATGACCGAGTCCCGTCCACCTGCTCGCGCCTCGAGGCTTGCGCCGACCGTCCTTTCCATGCTGCTGGTCGGCGCCCTCGGTGCCGGAGCCTTCGTGATCGAGAAGCAACGCCTCGCCATCGCGACTCTGACCGAACGCATCGGCGCGAACGACGCCGTGCTGCAGGAGGTTCTGGGCGAAGTGACCCGGATCCGGGTCGAGCAGCGCGCCGAGACGCAGGGCGCCCGCGGACTCCTGCAGAAGCTGCGCACCTACGCGCCGATGCTCACGAGCGCGCACGTTCCCGAACCGGACTACCGGTTCGCGCGCGCCGAGATGGAAGCGATCCTCCGTGCCTTCAAGGCGACCGGCGAAGACGCGTGGCCGGCACTCACGGCCCGACTCCGCGAAGTGAAGGGCGACAAGGACTTCGACGAGATCAAGTGGCTGCTGAAGGCGGCGGTCGCCGTCGACGCAAAGGCCGGCAAGGAGATCGTGAAGGACGTCGTCGCGGGCACGCGCCTGCCGGCGCCGAGACTGCGACTCGAGGCGGCGCGGCAGCTGATCGAGATCGACCGACCGCTCGCGCAGACCATGCTGCGACGCATCCTCACGACGGAGTCGAGCCGCGGCGTGAACGTGGACCGCGCGATGGCGCAGGGCGGCGCGCCCCTGCCGGACCCGGCGGCCCTGTCGGCCTCGGGTTTCCCGAACTTCGTCACGCTCTACGTGGAGAGCGAAGACCCGGAGATCGACGACACGCTGCTGATGGTGATCGGTCGTGCCGAACACGACGTCGCGACCGTGCAGGAATGCGTGAAGACGCTGGGCAAGCGGCACTGTGCGAAGGCCGTGGACGCGATCGAGAAGCTGTTCAACAACCCGCCGAACAACGTGATGAACCCGTTGTTCCTGAACCACTGCCTCACGGCGCTGCACGAGATCCGCGGCGACGCGGCGCGACCGTTCATCGAAGCGGCCCTGAAGGCCGCGCCGAGCGACGTCGTCGCCAACCACTGCAAGACGCTGCTCGCCAAGGCGTGAGCAGCGCGGTCAGACGCCGAACTCGATCGCCCCGCCCGGCAGGAAGTAGAGGATCAGCATCTCGCCGCCGCGCACCGTCGGCACGTGCGCGGACCCTCGGCCGTAGACCACCCACCCCTCCGGCTGGCCGTCGAAGCGTGCATCGCCCTTCGTCGTGAAGCAGAGGTCGATCTCGCCGTTCGGGTGGCGATGGCGCGGCCCCGGCACGTCCATCAGCACCGCGTCGACACTGAAGCCGGCGAGGTCCTTCGCGGCGCGGCCGAAGCGGATGCCGGCGTTGCTCTTCGGCAGGAGCCACTCGGAGCCGATGCTCGCCACGGCCGCGGCACGCAGCGCGGCGACCAGCGGACCGGCGAACGGCACCGCGCGCTCCACCGCCGCGGCGGCGTCCGCGTGGTCGACGTCGATGCCGCGCAACGCAGTCGCCACGGGCGTGAGCAACTGCACGAACTCTTCCTTCGTGATCGAACGGGTCATCGTGGTTTTCTCACTTCGCGTCGGGACGGAAGACCTGGACGACGGCCGGGTTGCCTTCGAGGCGCGGGCCGCCGAGCAGGTCGATGCAGTACGGGATCGCGGGGAAGACGGCGTCGAGGCAGACGCGGATCGAAGCCGGCTTGCCGGGCAGCGTGACGACGAGCGTGCGATCGAGGATCGCCGCAGTCTGCCGCGAGAGGATCGCGGTCGGCACGCCGGCGCGCAGCGAGGCCGCGCGCATCTGTTCGCCGAAGCCGGGCAGTTCCTTCGTGCAGCAGTCCGCGATCGCCTCCGGCGTGACGTCGCGCAGCGCCGGTCCAGTGCCGCCGGTCGTGCACACGAGGCAACAACCGTTCGCGGCGAGCTCGCGCAGCGTCGCGGCGATGCCCGCGCGTTCGTCGGGGATCACGCGTTTCTCGAAGGCGCACTCCGTCGCGAGATAAGAGCACAGCGCCGCCTCGATCGCGGGACCCGACTTGTCCTCGTACACGCCCGCGCTCGCGCGGTCGCTGACGGTGACGATGCCGATCTTCGGTCGCATCGGGCGCGCTCGATCAGGGCATGCCGGTCGCGGGCGGAGTCGGAGCCGCGGCCGGCGCCGGATCGGTCTCCTCCGTCTTGTCCTGCCCGGTCGCGATCAGCCGCTTGATGTGGATGCGGAACTCGCCGCGTTCTTCCGGTTCCGCGAGCCGCCAGCGACCCATGTGGCGACGGCGATCGATCGCCGAGCCCTGCATCATCACGGACGTCACGTGCTTGCCCTGCGGCGAGAACACGTGCACGCGCCCCTTGCCGCCGAGCACGACGATCGTGTTCTGGTCGAGATCCCACAGGATCGCGTCGTCGCTCGCTTCGCCGGCATCCGGGTAGGCGCGCGACGTCGGCCGCTGCCCGGTCTCGCTGCGCTCGAGTCCGTGCTGCGTACGTCGACCCGCGTTGCGCGTGCGGTTCTGCAGCTTCTGCGCGAGGTCGTTGAGGAGGGGCAGGACGAACGCCTCCTCGTCGACTTCGCCCTGCTGCGACTGGCCCTGCAGGCGCAGCGCTTCGGCGTCGAGCTGGCGCTGGAACCGGCTCAGGATCTGGATCAGCGCCGGGTCCGCGAGATCCATCGGGTCCACCGCGCCGACCGCGTGCAGACGCAGACGAACGCGACCCTCGAGCGTGCTGCCGCGCAGGAGCTGGAAGCTGAACGCGCACTTGCCCGCCGCGCCGAGCACACGGAACAGGCCCGCGTCGACCTGGCCGAGGATCTTGTAGACCGGCGAGTTGCCGCCGAACTCGGCGAGCTGCTGCGTGCGCAGAACGCGCCCCATCGTGACGCGGGTCAGCACGATGTCCTCGCCCGCGAGCAGACGATCGATGTTCGGGTCCTTCCGTTCGATCGCCATCGTCACGAAGTCGGCGAACTGCGGCTTGCCGGTCGACGAATAGCCGTCGAAGACGTGGCGGGGCTCGGTCGGGCGGCAACCTTCGGCGTGCGAACTGCCGGCGAAGTAGCTGTAGACCGCGCCCGGGCGCAGCGCGCGTTCGTGTTCGCGCACTTCGCGAACGCGCTGCAGGATCTGTTCGACCGCCGTGCCGGCGGCACGCTGCAAGTCGCCGCCGCCGTCGAGCGGAACGCGCAGCTGCAGTTCGAGGAATCGCGGCATCGCCAGCGGATCGACGCCTTCGACGCGCAGCAGGCCCTGCGCCATCTCGGCGAGAGCGCGCACGGCCTGCATCGCATAGTGCTGCGAGTCTCCGCGTGGCGAATCGCCGCGGCGCTGCGAGTCCCCGCGGCGCTGCCCGTCGAAGCGGTGCGACTCCCCGCGGCCATGGCGCGGACCTTGCCGATGCGCTCCGCGCTCGCGGCCGTGTTCGTGGCGCGGCGGTGTCTCCGCGCCGGCGTCACCCGCCGCCGCGTCGGGTCCTGTCGGCGCCCCATCCGTGGTTCCGGCCGCGGCAGCGTCGGGGCCGCCCGCGCCGCCCTGGCCACGCCCGCGGCGACGGCGACGGCGACGACGACGTTCGCCGCCTTGCTGTTCGGCACCCTGCTCCTCGGGACCACCGGGAACGGCCGCGCTGGCGTCGCTCACGGCGGCGCCCTCGCCGGCCGTCGGGGCGGCGCCGGGCTGTGCCCCTTCGCCGGCAGCGGGAGCGGGAACTGGCGCGGGAACGCTGCTGGAATCGGGCTCGCTCACGGGCCGAGCAACGATGCGCAGAGCACCCCGGCCGGACAAGGCCGGAGCGCGCATTTCCCTTCGCCCGGAGCACCTGCTTAGATCGGTGGACTGCATGGCCCGCATCCACGATTCGA
>JAEUHQ010000223.1 GCA_016794565.1 Planctomycetota bacterium
GTACCCGAGCCGCAGGGCCGACAGGTCCTCGTAGATGTCGCGCAGACCGTCGAGGTCCGCGACGGCCCGCAGGCTCCGGCCGGCAGTGAGACAAAACTGCACATCCGGGCAGGCTCGCACCAGACCGAACAGTTCGCGGCATGCCCGATCCACGGCGCCGTTCCGACCGACCTTGCGCCGCGCGAGGAGCGGTGCCGCACGTTCGGCGGTCCAGCGCTGCGTCGGATCGCCGAGGTCTTCGGCCTCGATGTCCCCCACGATCGGGACGAGACCCGGCTCGAGGACGACCGTCGGGCAGCCGAGCGACCGTGCGGTGACAACGGCCTGCTGCACCACGGCGACCGCGGCGCGCCGCTCTTCGTCTTTGGGCGATGCGAGACCCCAGGTGGCGGTTCGCTCGGCCAGCGCACTCCCGGCCCGGACCGCCGCGAACTCGACCGGCAAACGTTCGGAGCAGGTGCGAATCGCCGACCAGTCCACGGGTCGCGGTCCCGGGGAAGCGAGCAGGCCGCGGAACCCGCCGTTGAGCGTCCAGACCAACAGGCGCGCCGGATCTGTCGGGCCGTGGACGGTGGCCCAGGGCGAGGCAAGGAAGCGCTGGACTTGCATGCGGAGGCTCTTCCAGGTCGGTCGACTCGCGGTAGCTTGCCGAACCCGGCCGAGACGTCCACCTTAGCGGAGCACCCCCGATGCGCAGAAGCCTCGTCATCCCTTCCCTCCTCGCCGTGCTGGCGGCGCCAACCACCCTGACCGCCCAGGACGAACAGCGCTCGCTGCAGGGTTCGGTGGCGCGGCTCGAACAACGCCTGCAACGAATGGACGACTATCTGAAGTCGCTGCAGACGGGCCAGGCGAAGCAGAAGCAGGAGCAGGCCGACGCGCTCTCCGCTGCGCAGAAGGAACTCGCCGAACTCCGCGACCTGGTCAAGGTGCAGCAGAAGGCGTTCCAGGACGCGCAGGGTGAGCAGAAGCGCGCGAAGGAGGCCCAGCAGGCGGCCGAGCGCCTCGCCCGAGAAGCGCGCGAGGAGGCCGAACGGGCGCAGGCCGCGCTGAAGGCGGCCCAGGACAAACTGAAGAAGACGGACGCCGACCTCGCCGACGAGCGGCGGAAGGCGAAGGAAGAGGGACAGCGCGTTCGCACGTTGGAGGCGGACGCCCGCCGCAAGACCGACGAGGTGCGCGCCGACACCGAGCGCCTGCGCCGCGAGCTCGAGGAGCGCACCAAGAACGTGGTGAGCGAGAAGGCCGCCGCGATCGAGCGTCTCACCAACGAGCGCCGCGAGATCGAGAAGCTGCGTGCCGACGTCGGCGAAGAAGTGGCGCGCGTTCGTGAGGCGGCCGCGAATCGCGACGAAGACGCCGGCAACAACAAGCGCCTGCGCGCGGAGATCGATCGCTTGCGCAAGGAACTCGACCAGAGCCGCAAGGAAGCGCAGCGAACGCTCGAAGCCATGGAGCAGCACGCTGCTGCCGCGCCTGCCCCTGCCGCCGCGACGGCTGCCCCCGGTTCGATCGTCGTCAACAACGCCGAGGGCGAAGTGCACTTCCACTTCCACGGCCCCGCGCCCGCGATCGAACCGCCGCCGGCGGCGCCCACGCCGACCCGCACGAGCCGGGCACAGCGGAAGGAACCGGCCGAGAGCGCGGGCCCGGAAGTGCCGAAGGCGCGCGCCGCGAAGGCCGAGACCCGCGCTGCGGAGCCCGAGAAGAAGATCAACTGACGGCGATCGCGACGCCCAACGCCGGCGGCGCGGCGTTCACCCGTCGAACGCCGCGATGAGCTCCTGCAGCCGCTGCAGCGCGCGCATGTGCAGTGAGCGCACGGTCACTTCCTTCGAGTAGCCGAGCAGCGGCATGATCTCCGCGAAGCTCTTGCCCTGGAACAGGCGCATTTCGAGCACCTGTTTGTGCTTGTCACCCAGCTCGGTGAGCGCCTTCTGGATCGCGTCCTGCAGTTCGCCGTAGCGGACCAGCATGCTCTGGCGCGGAGTGCGCGGATCGGCGAAGTGCTCGCGGCCGCCCGTCTCGTCGAAGTCACCGAGATGCTTCACGCGACCGCCACCGCGCTTCTTCGCGCGGGTTCGACGCCAATAGTCGTTCAGCTTGCGCTGCGCGATCATCCGCACCCAGCCGGAGAAGGACGCGCCCGGTTCGACCTGGAACTCGCCGATGTCCTTGAACACCTGCAGCATCACTTCCTGGGTCAGGTCGTCGAGGCTGCGGTCGGTGGGCAAGTTCTGGCCGAACGTCGCCTCGCCGACCCATCGCACGATCTTCTCGTGCAGGTTCGCCCACGAGACGTCGGTGTCCTCCTCGCCCTGGCAGGTCTTCACGTGACGTAGCGTGCTCGACAAAGGTTGACGATTCGCATCGTCGTTGTCGGAAGGTTTGGACTTGTCGTTCTTCGACGGGCCGGGGTCCTTCGTCGGGCTCATGCGCAGCGCACGATACCTCGCCGACGACCGGCGAAGAAGGCGGCCGGGCGGGCCGGAGCCCACGCTGGAAACTCACCGACGCCGTGCTGTCCGGCTCGTCGCCGTTCGCTACCCTCGCGCCGCATGGCCAATCCGGTCCGCATCGGCATCGTCGACATGGGCTCGAACGCGATCCGCTTCCTCGTCGCCGAAGCGACGGGCGCGGCGATCGCCGTCCTCGAGAGCCATCGCCTGCCGATCCGGCTCGGTCGCGAAGTGTTCCACACCGGGCAGATCCCGGACGCGACGCTGGCGGACACGGTGGACGCGTTCCGCCGCTTCCGGGCCTCGTGCGATCGGCTCGGCGCGCAACGCATCCGCGCGATCGCGACGTCGGCGATGCGCGACGCCCGGAACCGCGAACTGCTCGTCGACCGCGTGCGCGACGCCTGCGCCATCGAAATCGAAGTGATCTCCGGCACGCAGGAGGCCTATCTCCTGAAGCTCGGCGTCGAAACGAAGGTCGACGTGCACGAAGGCCGCTCGCTGCTCGTCGATCTGGGCGGCGGCTCCGTCGAGATCGTGCTGATCGAGAAGGGACAAGTGACGAGCGCGGACTCCTATCGCCTCGGGGCACTGCGGATGCTGGAAGCGCTGCGCGACAGCGAGAGCGCCGGCGAATCGTTCGTGGACCTCATGCGAAAGCACATGAAGAGCCTCGAACGGCGCATCGTCGATCGCTTCGAGGCGGCCCGGATCGACCGCTACGTCGCGGTCGGCGGCAACGTCGAATCGCTCGCCGACCTCGTCGCGACCCGCGCAGGGAACAAACAGAAGGACGGCGTCGATGCGTGCTCCCTCGCGGACCTCACGAAGGAGGTCGCGGATCTGGCCGCGCTGCCGATCCCCGCACGCATGGATCGCTATGGGCTCAAAGCGGATCGCGCGGACACGATCGTGCCCGCGGGGCTCGTCTACGCGCGCATCGGCGAACTCGCCGGCGTCGACCGGGTGCTCGTCCCGCGCGTCGGCATCAAGGACGGACTGCTCGTCGAAGTCGTGCAGGGACACTTCGAGACGTTCGCCGCGGAAGACCACGTCGAGGTCGTGCTGTCCGCCTGCCGCGCCATGGGGCGACGCTTCCACTTCGAAGCAGATCACGCCGAGACGGTGTTGACGCTCTCGCGTCAGATCTTCGATCAGACGCGGGAGATGCACGGGCTCGGCGGTCGCGCCCGCGTGCTGCTCGAGGCGGCGGCGCTGCTGCACGACGTCGGCGTCGCCGTCAACAACGACGGCCATCACAAACACTCGCAGTACTTGATCCAGTCCAGCGAGCTCGTCGGCCTGTCCGACGAGGAACGACAGATCGTCGCGCTGCTCGCGCGCTACCACCGCAAGTCGCCGCCGATGCGCGACCACGAGGACTTCATGGCCCTGCGTCGCCGCGACCGGTCGCTCGTCGAACGGCTGGCGGCCATGCTTCGCATCGCCGATGCGCTCGATCGGCAACACGCGGGTGTCGTGCGCGACGTGACGGTACGCATCAAGGAAGAAGCCGTGGAGCTTCGGCCGATCCTGGGTGGTGACCCGCGGACGCGCCTGACGCTCGAGGCGAAAGCGGTGGAGGAGAAGGGTTCCCTGTTCGCCCAGTTGTTCGGAAAGGCGCCACAGCTGATCGTGCCCTGACGCACGGGTGTTCCGATGACGGATCTCACCGAGACCGAGTTCAAGCTGCGCGCTCACGGCCCGATCGAGTCGGCGCTCCTCGACGCGGTCGTTCGCGAGTCGGCGTTCACGTGCCGCGCGATCGACACACGCCGCCACGAAGACGTCTATTTCGACGACGACACCGGCTCACTCTTCGCGATGGGCATCGGCCTGCGCGTCCGCCAGGATGCCCGCACGCGTCGCGCGACGTGCAAGCGGCGCGGCTCGGTCGAGAACGGACTCGCGATCCGGCTCGAGACGGACGCACTGTGGCCCGGCGACGCGCCGCCGAGCACCGCCGCGGACCTGCCGGCGGAAGTTCGCGACGCGATCGAACCGTTCGTCGCGGATCGCCCCCTGGTCGAGACGCTGCGGATCCGCACCGATCGCGAGACGCGCTTCCTGCAGATCGATCGCCACGACGTCTGCGAAGTGATGCTGGATCGCTGCGAAACGCGGGCGAAGGAGCGCGCCGCGTCTTTCGCCGAGGTCGAGATCGAAGTGATCGACGACGTCGCTGCCTGCGAACGGCTTGCGCTCGCTCTCGCCGAACGACTGCCGATCCGCGCCGTGGACGACGACAAACCTTCGCACGCGTCGCGGTTGCTCGGCATCGGCCCGCACGCGCCGGAGACCGCGGCCCCCGACGACGGTGGCACGGCCGCGGTCGTGAGGCCGATCGCCGCGGACCTGTTGCGGGAAGTCCGTCGAGCCGAAGTCGCGGTCCGCACGCACGACGGCCCGGAGCACGTCCACACGATGCGCACGGCGCTGCGCCGCCTGCGCGGGCTCGTTCGTTCGTTCCGCGGCGTGTGGGGCAACGAACGCGCGCGCGCCATCCTCGAACGCCTCGCGAACGAGAGCCGCCGACTCGGCGTCGTGCGCGACCTCGACGCGATGCTCGGCGTGAACGAAGGCGAGTTGACGCGCCTGCCGCGCGGCCTGCAGACGGCAGGAGCGAACGTGCTCGCGTGGATCCGCGAACGACGCGCCGCCGCGCTGTCCGACCTCCGCGCCTGGCTGCGCAGCAGTGCGCGGCTCGCCGACGCGCGCACGATCGTCGACGAACTCGCGTTCCCCGGGTCGACCGACGTGGACGGCCCTCCGTTCCGCGACCACCTGGCGGCGCGGATCGCCGAACTCGCCGCGACCGCGCGGCGGCGAACGTCGCGCCTGCCCGGCGACCTGCCGCTCGGTCCGACCCACGCCGCCCGTATCGCCGTCAAACGCGTGCGCTACCTCGTCGAGACGTTCGCGAAGACTCTCCCGCTGCCCGAGAAGGTGACTCGTCGGCTCGGCCGCCTGCAGGCCGACCTCGGCGACCTCTGCGACCACGAAACCGCCTGCGCGCGCTGGGTCGCCTGGATCGACGCCTGCGCGCGAAGCGACCACGGCCCCGCCTTCGCCGCCGCGCTCGGCGCGTTCGCCGCAATCGAAGAACGGCGCTTGCGCCGGGCGCGCAAACGGGCAGCGCGCACTCTGGCCGGCATCCCGAAGAAGTTCTGGCTCCGCCTCACCCGCGGCGCGGACTGAGAGCACCCGAGGCCGCCGGGCCATGCAGCCATGATGGCAGCATGCTGCCACAACGACCGCAAGCGCCGTCCTTCGATGGTGCGGTCGAGAACCATAAGTCGTTTCGAAGATTTGGCTTTTGCCGAATACGACAAGTTGGCTTGGACCGGCACATCGGTTGCTTCGGGTTCGGCAACAGAACCCAGGAGAAACCGAACATGCAGAAGAACCAGCCCACCACGACCACCCTCCCGACCCGCGACCCTTTCCAGACCCTGCTCGGCCGCCTGTTCGGCGACACGCTGCAGGACTTCTACGGGTCCAACGAACCCCAGGCCCAGCCGCGCATCAACGTCAGCGAGAGCGACCAGTCGTACGAACTCGCGTTCGAGCTGCCCGGTCTCGAGGAGAAGGACATCCACGTCCAGCTCCAGGACCACATGCTCACCGTGAGCGGTGAACGAAAGGAGAACCGCGAGACGCAGGGCAAGCGCTGGCACCGGGTCGAGCATCGCTACGGCCAGTTCTCGCGCACCATCGCGCTGCCGAACGACGCCGCGGGCAACGGGGTCCAAGCCGTCTATCGCCAGGGCGTGCTGACCGTGACCGTCCCGAAGGTGCCGGAGTCGCGGCCGACGAAGATCGAAGTGCGCACCAACTGATCGTCGCCCTCGACCGCCGCGGCGACGTACGCTCGCGGCGGTGATCACGATCGTGCAGCGAGTCGGACGAGCCCGTGTGTCGGTGGACGACCAGGTGGTCGGAGCGATCGACCGCGGGCTCCTCCTCCTGGTGGGAGTCGAACGCGGAGACACCGAAGCAGACGCCGAGACGACCGCGAAGAAGGTCGCGGCGATGCGTCTCTTCCCGAGCGATCGGCCGATGGACCGTTCGATCACCGACATTCGCGGCGGCTGCCTCGTCGTGAGCCAGTTCACGCTGGCCGCCGACCTGCGCCACGGCAACCGACCGGACTTCACCGCCGCCGCCGATCCAGCCGTCGCGGCCCCGCTCTACGAACGGGTCGCCGGCGCGCTCGCGGCCGCCGGCCTCGAGGTCGCGACCGGGCGCTTCGGCGCGTCGATGCAGGTGGAACTCGTGAACGACGGCCCGGTCACGGTCGTGCTGACGGTGCGCAGCGGCAAGGTCGTCGCGCGTTCGCGCGCGCAGGCGTGAGCGCGGCGCCTTGTCGCGGACCACGTTCCGGGCATGATCGCCGCGGCAGATGCACGTCCTGTTCCTCGCCCCCGACACGCACGTCTACAACCACGGCTTCCTCCGCGCCCTGAAGGAACTCGGAGCACGCGTCTCGGGCCTCGGACTGGGAAGTCAGGCGTCGTTGTCGGCCGAGGCGAAGAAACACCTCGATTCCTACCGCGGGTGCGACCGACTGCTCGACGCCGAAGCGGCGCTGCGCGCGACCACCGAGATGGCGAAGCCGGCGTTCGACCTGGTCGAGACGATCGACGAGCCCCTGGTCGCCATCGCGGCCACGCTGCGCGAACGGCTCGGCGTGCCCGGCCTCTCGCTCGCGACGGCGCGCCTCTGCCGCGACAAGGTCGCGATGAAGAAGTTCCTGCGCGAGCACTCGATCGCCTGCGCGCAGTCCGCTGCCGTCACGAGCACCGCAGACGCGGTCGAATTCGCCGAGCGCGAGGGATACCCGCTGATCCTGAAGCCCATCGCGGGGTTCGGCTCGCTCGCCACCTACCGCTGCGCGGATCGCAAGGAACTCGACGCCGCACTGGCGAAACTGAAACCCTCGGCGAAGCAGCAGGTCGCGGTCGAGGAGTTCATCGAGGGCCACGAGGGCTTCTTCGATTCGATCGTCGACGCCACCGGCGTGCGCCACGAGTTCGCATCGCACTACTACCCCGGCTGCCTCGAGGCCGCGCAGAACCGCTGGATCTCGCCGCAGATCGCCGTGACGAATCGTGTCGAGCAGGGCGGCTACGAAGAACTGCGCGCGATGAACCGCCGCGTGATCGCCGCCCTCGGCCTGCGGAACGCGGCGACGCACATGGAGTGGTTCTTCGGACCGAAGGGACTGAAGTTCGGCGAGATCGGCGCACGCCCCGCCGGCGAGAAGATCTGGGACATGTATCGCGTCGCGAACGACATCGACGTCTACCGCGAGTGGGCGCTCGGCATCCTCGGGCGCCCGGGGATGGAGAAGCCTTCGCGCAGGTACGCCGCCGGATCGATCCAGATCCGGCCGAGCAAGGACGGCCGCTACACCGGACACCGCGGACTCGCCGACGCGATGCGCTGGTGCGGCGAGTGGATCTACGAGCAGTCCGTTCCCGCACCTGGCACGCCGACGAAAGGCCTCGACAAGGGCTGGCTCGTGAACACGTGGTTTCGCCTCCGGCACGAGAACTTCGACACGCTGAAGTCCCTCATGACGCGGCTCGGCGAAACCGTGAAGGCCGACGCGAACTGATCCGAACGGCGCCCCCCGTCACGCGAGGCCGAGGTCGTCCATGTCCTCTTCCTCGAAGCCGAGGTAGTGCCCGAGTTCGTGCCACAGCGTGATCCGGATCTGTTCGACGAGGTCGTCGCGATCGTGGGCCGCGCGTTCGAGGTTGCGCTGGAAGAGGTAGATCGTGCTCGGACGCACCTGATGCGCGAGGAGCTCACCGGTCTCGGGCAACGGCACGCCGTCGAACAGGCCGAGGATGTCGGGGCCCACTTCGTCGCGGTCCGGACCCTTCGCGAGCGCCTCGTCGGGCAGGTCCTGCACGACGACCGGCACACGGTCCAGGCACTGCCGGAACTGCCGCGGCAGCTTGCGCGCAGCCTTGCGAACCTCGCGGTCGAACTCGGCGCGGGTCATGCGGATCGGCGGCGGGTACTTCTCGGGCGACAACGTCGACGCGAGGTCGAAACACGCTTCCGCGTCTTCGAACCGGCCGCGCCGCTCGATGACCGCCCCGTAGACGACGTGCGAATCGACGATCGCGTCCGGCAGCTCGCGCGCGGCGACCGCGGCCACTTCGGCGTCGTCGAACCGCCACTGCAGGAACAACGACATCGCGAGCCAGCAGCGCGAGGACGGACAGTCGGGATCCTGGGCGAGCACGGTGCGGAACTGCTGCTCCGCCTCGGCAGCACGCCCCATGGCGAGGTACGTGTCCCCGAGCAGGAACGTCAGATCGATCGGGTTGCCTTCGCCCCGCGCCAGTGCGTCCTGGATCGCAGCGAGAGCCTCGTCGACATTGTCCTCGTCGAGCATCGCCTCGATGCGCTGGACGACCGGATCCCGCCCCGCGAGATTCTCGGTGTCCGCCGGCACGATGCCCTCGGGTTCCAGTTCCATGGGCCCGCTTCGTTACCATCCTCGGCCCAAAGAACAAGGCCGCCACGCCGTGCCACGAGCCGAGCAGCCACTTGTCGATGGGTGCCGTCGAGAGTCCACTGCCATCGGCCGCACCGCCATTCCGGAGAGCACATGACCAAGTTCCACCGCATCGTCTGCCCGACCGACTTCTCCCCCACCGCCGGCCGCGCCGCGGACTACGCGACCGAGCTGGCGCGCACGTTCGGGGCCGAGCTGATCCTGCTGCACGTGATCCCGGAGATGAACTACCCGCTGCGCAGCTTCGGGATGGCCGGTGCGTTCCCGCATCTGCGTGAAGAGCTGCACAAGCGGGCGGACGAAGCGCTGCAGAAGGAGAAGGCGCGGCTCGGCGCCGGCGTCACCATCCGCACCCTGTTGCACGACGGCGAAGCGCACCAGCAGGTGATCGACTGCGCGAAGGGCGAGAAGGCGGACCTGATCGTGATCGGCACCCACGGCCACACCGGGCTCAAGCATCTGATGCTCGGCAGCACCGCGGAGAAGATCGTGCGGGCCGCCGAGTGCCCTGTGCTGACCGTGCGC
Source organism: Planctomycetota bacterium (assembly GCA_016794565.1). Lineage (GTDB taxonomy): Bacteria > Planctomycetota > UBA1135 > UBA1135 > UBA2386 > JAEUHQ01. The sequence goes on from JAEUHQ010000223.1 coordinate 9,520, forward strand.
GGATGACGGAACGACGGAACCGCGGGCGGCGAACGCCGCCGCGGCGCCGACTCACACGTTGAGCAGTCCCTCACGGATGGCGAGGCGAGCCAGCTCCGCGGCGGAGTGGCAGTCGAGCTTGCGCTGCAGGTTCTCGCGGTGCTTCTTCACCGTCCCGAGCGACAGGCCCAGCATCGACGCGACTTCCTTGTTCGCCTTGCCGACCGCGATGAGCTGGAACACCTCGCGTTCGCGGGCGGTGAGCACGCCGAGCGCCGACGACTCTCCGGGGGGCGGGGCGTCGCCGCGAACGGCGCGCGCCATGATCCCGCCGGCCACCTTCGGCGACAGGTACGAATCGCCGCGGCACACGGACTCGATCGCGAGCCCCAGTTCCTCGGGCTCGCTGTCCTTGGAGAGGTAGCCGTCGGCGCCGGCCTGCAGCGCCTGCTGCACGAACTTGGTCCCCTCGTGCTGCGACGCCATGAGGACCCGCGTGTTCGGCGAGGCCTTCTTCAGCGGACCGACGGCGTCGATGCCCGAGAGGCCGGGCATCGTGATGTCGAGCACGACGACGTTCGGCTTCACCTGCTGCACGAGGGCGATGCCGGCTCGCGCGTCGCCGGCGTCGCCGACGACCTTGAAGTTGGGCACTCGTTCGAGCAGCGACTTGAACGCCGCGCGCACGATGGCCTGGTCGTCGATCAACACGATCGTGATGGCTTGTTTGTCGTTCATGACGGGTCCGCTGGAGACGCGTGGTCTGCTGCCGCAGCGGTCTGGGGCAGCTCGATGCGAAAGCATGCACCGGCACCGGGGCGATCGAACAGGCGAATCGAGCCGCCGTGGGTCTCGACCACTTTGCGCGAGAACGCGAGGCCGATGCCCGTGCCGTATTCCTTCGAACTGCGAAACGGCCTGAAGATTTCTTCGCGGCGATTCGCCGGCACACCCGGCCCGTCGTCGACGACCTCGACGACGATGCGCCCCGCGTCGAGGCGGGTCGCGATCTCGACGTGTCCCTTGCCCTGGCACGCCTCGCTCGCGTTGCGGAGCAGGTTGACCAGCACTTCGCCGACCAGTTGCTTGTCGACCCGGACCGAAAGCCCCGCCTCGCTGCGCACTTCGACCGACATGCCCTGCGCGGCGGGCAGGCGCGAGGCCTCGAGCACCGCCGCGGCGACCAATTCGCCGATGTCCGCCTGCTCGAGCTTCAGCTGCAACGGCTTCGCGAACGACAGCGTCTGCCCGAGCATGCGCTCGATGCGGTTCAGGTTGCCGAGGAACTCCTCGATCAGGACCTTGTCCTCGACGCCGAGTTTCTCGCCGACGGCGCGCAGCGCATGCCGCAGGCTCGTGATCGGCGTGCGGATCTCGTGCGTCAGCACGGACGCGGATTCACCGAGCGCAGCGAGATTGCGCAGGACCTGCATCTCGACCGCGCGCGCCTGATCGCGTTCGCGGAGGAGGCGCACCTGACGGAGTCCGCGGGACACCGCTTCGAGCAGCTTGTCCTTGGTGACCGGCTTGCTGATGTAGTCGAAGGCGCCGCGGCGCACGGCTTCCGACGCGGTCTCGAGGTTCGGCTCGCCGGTGATGAGGATCACGGGCTCCTGGCACTGGCGTGCGCCGACGACTTCCTGCAGCACCTTCATCCCGTCGAACTCGGGCATCACGATGTCCGTGACGAGGAGCTCGAACCGCCCCGGGTGCAGGTGCTCCGACACCTCGCGGAACGCGGTGCCGCGCACGACCTGGTGGCCCTGCTGCTCGAGGAATCGAGCGAGGGTGGCCAGCAACTTCGCTTCGTCGTCGAGGAGTACGATGCGCGCCATGGGAGTCTGCGCGCGGCATTCTGGCAGGGGAGGGAGGAACGGTCCCGAGGGAACTAGTTCGTAGCCACGGGCCGCCTTCACCATGGACGACGCACGGGCCGGACCGGTACAGCACCGCCATGGAGTCCCCGGCATCCAGCGCACGCCCACGTCGGCACCGCGGAGCGGCGCTGTGGACGATCGGCGCCGTCAGTGCCCTCGTCGCGGCCATGTCGTTCCGCGACGCGGCGGTCCTGGGGCCGCTGCTCTTCGCCGCGGCGGGCTCCATGACGACGCTCGCTCTGTGCGTGCCCATGTCGCGACACCTCTCGCGCACACGCCTCGCGATCGAGATGTCGAACGTGGAGCGCGAGCGCACCGAGGCCCTCGCTTCGAGCCTGCACCACGCCGCCCACTGGCGCGCGATCGTCGACACCGCGACCGAGGGCATCGTGACGATCGACGAACGCGGCACGATCGAGACCGCGAACGGCGCCGCGGAGCGCCTGTTCGGCCTCTCGCTGCAGGACATGGTCGGTCGCAACGTCAGGATCCTGATGCCGCAACCGTTTCGCGACGAGCACGACAGCTACGTGAGCCGGTACCTGCAGACGGGCGAACGCCGCATCATCGGCATCGGGCGCGAAGTCGTCGGCCTGCACCGGGACGGCACCGAGTTCCCGATCGATCTGTCGGTCGGCGAAGGCAACATCAACGGCCGCCGCTTCTTCACGGCCGTCATCCACGACATCTCCGATCGGAAGGAGATGCAGACGAAGCTCGCGCAGGCCGAGCGCCTGGCCGCGGTGGGCGAACTCGCCGCCGGCGTCGCGCACGAGGTCAACAACCCGATCAACACGATCATCAACTGCGCGCAACTGATCCAGGACGGCGACGCCCCGGGTGAGAACTGCACCACGATCATCGAGGAAGGCCAGCGAATCGCGGAGATCGTGCAGAGCCTGCTGCAGTTCGCGCGCGACGACCGCGATCGGCCGCAGCCGACCTCGCTGGACGACGTCGTGCAGCGCACGCTTCGTCTCATCGCCGAGAACCTGAAACGGCACGGCATCGACCTCGAGGTGGTCGTGCCGGAACATCTGCCCCAGGTCCACGCACGCCCGCAGCAGATCCAGCAGGTGCTGCTGAACCTCCTCATCAACGCCAAGGACGCTCTCGTGCACTCCGCACAGGACCGGCGCCGCGTCCGCATCAGCGCCGCGCAGCGCGACCGCGGCGCCGAACTCGTGGTCGCCGACAACGGCCCCGGTGTGCCCGAGAAGCTCGGCGCGCGGATCTTCGAGCCGTTCGTCACGACGAAGCGTGCGCGCGGCGGCACGGGTCTCGGCCTCTCGATCAGCAAGAGCATCGTCGAGGGCTACGGCGGCACGATCACTCTCGACAGCGTGCGCGGCCACGGCGCCACCTTCCGCGTGTGGCTGCCCGAGGCGCCGCACGAGTGACCGTCAGCGGTGCCCTCGCGTCGGCCCGAGGATCGGCGCCGTCGCGATGCGCACCAGTTCGCCCTCCGGGTCGGCGCAGCGCACCGTCAGTTCGGCCTTCATGCCCTGCTTGAAGTCGGCGCGAGGGACGAACACGTGCACGGGAATGCGGCGGTCCTCGAGTGAAGCGAGCTTCACTTCCGTCTCGGCGACGATCGTCTGTGCGCCCACCCCGGTCACCGTGACGGTGAACGTGCGCTCGCCGGGCCGCTTGTTGATGAGCTGCAGGTCGAACACGTTGTGCACCTTCGTGTCCTGCTCCTCGAGCAGGTACGCACGTCCGGGCGCACGCACGAGGCTCGCCTCGAACGGGCGGCGGCGTGTGAGCGCCAGCGTGAACGCGGTCATCCCTGCGAGCAGCAGCACGGCGTAGAGCGCCACGCGGCCGCGCAGGAAGCGGCGCACGCCGGTCGTGAACCCCCGCTGGCTGTCGTAGCGGACGAGCCCCTTGCTCCTGCCGAGCTTCTGCATCACGTCGTCGCACGCGTCGATGCAGTTCGCACAGCCGACGCACTCGAGTTGCGTTCCGTTGCGGATGTCGATGCCCGTCGGACAGACGGACACGCAGCGGTAGCAGTCGACACAATCACCGGCGCCTTCGGTTCCCGCGGCGCCGCGCGGCTCGCCGCGCTTCTTGTCGTAGCCGACGAGCACCGTGTCCGGGTCGTAGAGCGCGCCCTGCAGGCGGCCGTACGGGCAGATCACGATGCACAACTGCTCGCGGAACCACGTGAAGTTCACGAACAGGATGCCGGTCGCGACCAGCATGAAGACGAACGCGGTCGGATGCAGGGCGGGCGACGACGTGACGGCCTCCAGCAGCACGCCGACCGGCATGAAGTAGCCGAGGAAGCTGTGCGAGATCACCGCCGCGATGGCGAGGAACACGAGCAGCTTCGCGCCGCGCCGCAGCACCTTCGCCGCGGTCATCGGCGCCTTGTCGAGCCTGCTGCGCGACGCAGCGGGCCCTTCGATCAGGCGCTCGATGCGGCGGAACACGCCCTCCAGGAAAACGGTCTGCGGGCACGCATAGCCGCACCACATGCGGCCGAAGAGCGCCGCAACGACGAACAGGGCGAAGCCGAGGCCCGTGATGAAGAAGAACGCGAACCAGAAGTCCTGCGCGTTGTAGGTCGCGCCGAGCAGGTAGAAGTGGCGCGCGGGAATGTCGATCAGCAGCACCGGGTGCCCGCCGATCTCGAGCCACGGCACCAGGAGGTAGACCGCGATCAGCAGGTACCACAGCGCGTGCTTCCGCCGCTGGAAGCGGCCGTGCACGTCGGCCGGGTGGATCGGGTTGCGCGACCCGTCCGCGTTCACGCTGAAGATCGTGTCGACGTCGGGCCTGCGAACGACCGTGCGCCCCTTCTGCACGACGGGGCGTACGACGTTCGCGGACTCGGCTCCGGGAGCGACGGGTTCGTTCGAGCCGGTCATGCGAGGCACAACTGCGCGAGGAGCGCCGTTATTGCTCCTTCTTGGCGTCCGGCTCCGGCGGCTTGCCGGGCAGGTTCGTGTTCTTGATGTGCAGCACGTACGCCGTCGCCCGCTGCACGAAGCCCTGGCCGAACGACTCGTGCGCGAGCATGCCGCGCGGCCGGCCCTTCAGGATCGTCGTGTAGATGTCCATCGGCTTGCCGCCGTAGATCCACAGGTCGTCGGTGAGGTTGGGGCCGATGAGACCGCTGCCGTCCGGCTTGTGGCACAGGGCGCAACGCGCCGGGTCCTTGAAGATCTTCTCGCCGTCCGCGACGAACGCCGGCTCCTTCGACAGCTTCAGCAGCATCTCGTCGTTGACGGGGTTTGCCGCGAGCTGCGCTTCGAGGCGCGCGGCGGCGGCGCGCTGCTCGACGGCGTATGCCTCGCCGGGCAGGTCACCGATGCCGATCGTGTGGAAGTACACCCAGTAGACGACGGAGAAGATGCACGCGAGATAGAGGGTCCAGAGCCACCAGTTCGGCAGGCGATTGTCGAACTCCTGGATCCCGTCGAACGAGTGTTCACGCACTTGAATGGTCATGGTCACTTCCTCCCTTGGTCGTCGTCGAGCAGCGGCAGCGACGCCATGTGGGCGTAGTCGCTGCGACGCGAGCGCTGGCTCACGCGCAGCAGCACCGCGAAGAACATCGCGACGAAGATGCCCATCGCGAGGAGGGGCAGGTCGAACAACGACACCGAGTTCAGGAACTCGCGGAGCATGTCACTTCCCTCCTTCGATGGCGGCCGACTGGTTGCCCGCCGGCTCCAGGTTGCGCCCGAGCCGCATCAGGTACGCGATCAGCGCGACGATCTCGCTGTCCGGGTCGGCGCCCGACTTGCCCTGCGTCGCGAGGTTGGCGACCACCTGAGCCGCCTGCTTGCGGTAGCCGGCTTCGGCGCCCGCGAGCTGCTCGTCGGTGTAGGGCGTGCCGAGTTTCCTCAGCACCCGCATCTTGTCGGCGACCACCGCGACCTCCACCTTGTCGTCGTACGTCCACGGATAGGCCGGCATGATCGAGTTCTGCACGACCGCGCGCGGGTCCTGCATGTGGTCCCAGTGCCACGCTTCGTTGTATTTCGCGCCAACGCGCGCCAGGTCCGGCCCGGTGCGCTTGCTGCCCCACTGGAACGGGTGGTCCCACATCGACTCCTCGATGCGGCTCGGCGCGCCGTAGCGGATCTGCTCGCTGCGGAACGGCCGGATCATCTGCGAGTGGCAGACGTAGCAACCCTCGCGCACGTAGACGTCGCGGCCGGCGAGTTCGAGCGCGGTGTAGGGCTGCACACACACTTCGCCGTTCTGCGCGAGCGGCACCGCCTTGTCCGTGACGAGTCCGGGCAGCAGTTCGAACAGCCCGCCGACGACCACCGCGATCAGCGTCAGCACGGAGAACGCGAGCGGCCGCGACTCGACGAGATCGTGCCACGTGTGGCGACCCTTGTGCGTCGAGTGGTAGAGCATGCCGCCGCTGAAGGCGACGATCGCCGCGAGCAGCACGAACCCGAGCACTGCGAGCCCGACGTTCGGCATCGCGAACATCGTCGCGGCGGTCATGCCGAGCACGGAGACGATCACCGGCTTGCTGACCAGGATGCTCGCCGTGCTCGGTTCGCCCGGCAGCGGCGCCGTGCGCGTCACGGCGACTTCGGTCTCGACCGTCACGGCCTTGCCGCTCATCGCGGTCGCGACGAGGTTCCACACCATGAGCAGCCAGCCGACGATGTAGAAGCCGCCGCCGATGCTGCGGCCCATGTACATCAGCTGCTGGCTGTTCAGGATTGCGCTCCAATCCGTGTACTGGAGACCGCCGTCGGCGGTCTCCGCGCGCCACATGAGTCCCTGGCTGATGCCCGAGATCCACATCGCGACGACGTAGAGCAGGATGCCGAAGATGCCGATCCAGAAGTGGAAGTCGGCGAGCTTCGTGCTGTGCAGCTTCGTGCCGAAGAGCTTCGGAACGAGCCAGTAGAACATGCCCGCGGCCATGAAGCCGTTCCAACCGAGCGCGCCGCTGTGCACGTGGCCGATGATCCAGTCGGTGTAGTGGCCGAGCGCGCTGACCGACTTGATCGAGAGCAGCGGGCCCTCGAACGTCGCCATGCCGTAGAAGGTGACGCCGGCGACGAAGAACTTGAGCACCGGATCGGTGCGGACCTTGTCCCACGCGCCGCGCAGCGTGAGCAAGCCATTGAGCATGCCGCCCCACGACGGCGCCCACAGCATCAGCGAGAACAACATCCCCAGCGACTGCGCCCAGTCGGGCAGCGCTGTATTGAGCAGGTGGTGCGGCCCCGCCCAGATGTAGATGAACACCAGCGCCCAGAAGTGCACGATCGACAGCCGGTAGCTGAACACCGGGCGGTCGGCGGCCTTCGGGAGGAAGTAGTACATGATCCCGAGGATCGGCGTCGTCAGGAAGAACGCGACCGCGTTGTGGCCGTACCACCACTGCGTCAATGCGTCCTGCGCGCCGGCGAACACGCCGTAGCTCTTCGTCCCCGTCACCGGCAGCGACAGG
>JAEUHQ010000059.1 GCA_016794565.1 Planctomycetota bacterium
CCACGGCTCGGTCTACGGCGTGGTGGCCGCCGAGCGCGGCTTCCTGCGTCCGCAGGGCGAATGGAACGTCGAGGAGGTCACGGTGCGCGGTTCGCGCGTCGTGGTCGAACTGAACGGCACGCCGATCGTCGACGCCGACATCGCCGGTCTCGTGAGCAATCTCGGCGAAAGCCACGTCGGCAAGGACCGGACCGAGGGCGCCTTCGGCTTCTGCGGCCACGGCGATCCGGTCGCGTTCCGCGACGTGCGGATCCGGCGGCTGTGACCGAGCGTCACCGCACGAAGATCTCGGCGCCCTTGCTCGCGGCGAGTCCCCACGGCGCGTGCGGGTCGAACGCGATCGCCTGGAAGTAGAAGGGCACCTGCGCGAGCCACGGCGCGTCGGGCAGAGGCAGGCGCCACGTGCCGACCGCCGGGCCGGTGAGCTGTCCCTGCAGCACGAGCAACTGTCCGACGAGGGGCTGCACGTTCCAGGGAATGCCGAGCACGTGGACGGGCGGTTCGAAGGACGACCGGCCGATCGCCACGAGCGCCAGCGTCGGGCCGTCGCTGGCGGCGACCCCGAGCTTCCAGTCGTCGTTGCCGGGGAAGCTCGGCACGGTGTCGACGAAGAACGGCTCGACGGCTCCCGCGCGGCCCTGGCCGAACACGCGCGGCGGCGGCAAGACCGTGCTGCGCAGGTCGGGATGGTCGAACGGCGGCAGACGCAGCGCCGCACGCTGGTCGGTGAGCCCTGTTCGGACGAACTCCTGGATCGAGAGCAGGTCGCTCGCGGTCACCCCGAGCTGTCCGAGCGGGAGGAGGAAGCCGTCGAGGAAGTGCGGATCCATGCCGCCGCCGTCGAGGTAGACGTTGAGCGTCGACGCAGGATCGGTCAGTTGCGCGGGATCGCCGAGCGGCGGACTCTGGCCGTTGTGGAACAGGCGCGGACGCAGTCCGGCGTTGCGCAGGGTCGGCGTCTTGAATGCACCTGGATCGCCGACGACGCCGGCGTCGAGCGCGATGCCGGGATCCTCGACCGATGGTCGCAGGCCGAGCACGTGTCCTTCGTCGTCGGAGAACGTGCCGGCCCAGTGGCACGCGATGCAGCGGCCGGACGTCTGGAACAGCGCCCAGCCGTCCTGTTCCGCGGGTGTCATCGCGTTCGTCTGCCCGGCCATGAAGCGGTCCCACGGCGTGTCGTCGGGGAGCAACGTGCGTTCGTACGCCGCGAGCGCGAACGCGATGCGCACCGCGGTGATCGCGGGGTCGCCGAACGCGGCGGCGAAGAGTCCCGGGTAGCCGGGGTTCTGCTGCAGCGCGGCCTGCACGTCAGCGGGCAACGCCGACGCGAGCGCGAGCGGCGCGACCTGCTCCAGCTTGTGCCGGACCTCGGTCCACGTGCGACCTTCGTGGCCCATCTCCGCCGTGCTCAGGATCGGCGCGAGGGCCTGCGTCTCCAATGCGGCGCCGAACGGAGCGACGATCGCGCCGCTCTCGGGGTCGACGAGTTCGCCGGTCGCGCGCATGTCCCAGAACACGCGCTGGTGCCACGCGGCGCCGAGGACGGTGTTCGCGACGCGCGGAGTCACCTGGCGACCGAGGCCGAAGAGCGCGTCGCGCGCGAAGTCGCCGTTCGTCTTCTGGCGGACGATGCCGAACGAGCCGCGCACGTCGTCGGCGGTGCCGAAGACGCGGTCGGCACCGGGATGGATCGACGCCGCGGAGCGTGGGTCGGCGCCGCCGAACGCGGGCTGGTGGCACGTGCCGCAGGCGACCGAGTCGTCGCTCGACAACTGCTCGTCCCAGAACAGGATCTTCCCGAGCGTGACCTTCTCCGGCGTGGTCGGGTTCTCCGCGGGCGGGATCGGCGGGGCCTGGGCCGGGGACGCGGCGGCGAACACGAGCGCTGCGACGAACAGCTGCGGGAGGGGAGCACGCATGGGACGCAACCGGCGCGGGAGTCTACCGTGCCCGTTCCGCCCGTGCGGCGGCGCGGTCACCCGAACATCTGCGTCCAGGTCTCTTCGCTGCGTCCGAGTCCGGTGCGCGTGTGGCCGGCGCCGAGCATGTTCTTGTGGTGCCCCGGGCTGTACCACCAGCCTTCGATCGCTCCTTCGCCCGTGCGATGGCCCTGTGCGATGTTCTCCGACGATGCGCTGGTACCGGCGCGAGACGCGCGGTCCGCGAACGTCTTCTTCCCCGGCACCGGCGACACGTGGTCGAAGAACTGCAGCGTGCGCATGTCGTTCGAGTGGTCCCGTGCCGCATTGCCGAGGCGCTCGTCGATGCGCACGGCGGGGAGGCCGAGCACCATGCGGATGCGATTCAACTCGAGCGTGCCGGCGAACTCGCCCGGATCGGTCCTGCTGCGCAGCGCCTCGTTCGACTGCAGCGCCTTGCTGTCGCGGGCGTCGAGAGGCAGGCCGAAGATGCAGTCGTTCTCGAATTCGGCCTCGACGCGCAGTGCGCCCGGTCCCGGCGGCAGGGCCGGCGCCTTGGCGGCATGAGCGCGGCCGGCCGGGTCGTTGTCGACGTGCTGGGCCGCTTCGAGGCAGAGGTCGAACCAGCTGTCGATCTCCGCGACATGGTCGCCGAAGGTTCCGATCGTCGCGGCGATCCCGGCGTCCTGCTCGAGGATCTGCTTCGCCGTCGGGAAGAGCGCGGTGCGCAACTCCGCGACGAGCGGATCCATCTCCGTGTGGATCATCTCCTTCGTGAGGCCGGGCCGCGCGCTCACGTCGAGGGCGCGCTTGCGCAGGTCCGCGATCTTCGACTCACCGAGCTTCTGCACGTTGGCCTTCTGCCGCGCGGCCACCGCCCTGGCGAAGTCCTTGTGCAGCTTCTCGCGCTCGCGCTCGAGCTTCTCGACGCGCTCGGCGTAGGCGCGGCGAATCGCGTCGAACATCTCGATGCGCACCGCGATCGGGCGCGCCTTCAGTTGGTCGGCGGTGCGGCGCGCGTCCGCGACCGACAGATCGCGATCGCCCAGGCGCGCCAGCAGGGTCGAAGCGGGGACTTCCTGGGGTTCCTGGGCGGGCGAAGCACTCGGGGCCGACAGGGAGAACGTCACCGCGAGCAGGATCGTCGCGGCGGTGGATCGACTCATTTCCCGCTCCCCGCCGGCGTCCAGTTCGGGTTCTTGTTCAGCCAGCGCTGCCAGTCCTCGAACGTCGAGTGGGACAGGCCCGTCATCTTCTTGACCGTGTCGTTCCACTTGCCCTCGACCGCCTTCAGCGTGCGCCGGGCGTTCTGGGGCCCCATGTCGAGGGGGGCGTTGGGGTCGTTGTTGTCGCGCTGCGTCGCGAGCGAGTGCAGGCTGCCCCACTCTCGCAGGAGGCCCTTCACGACGTCGCGCCGCACCTTCACGTCGAGGGACGTGAACGACCCGAGCGCCTCGCCGGCGGCTGCGCGGATCTCGTCGTGCGGAGACCGAACGGCGGTTTCGAGCAGCCAGTCGACCTGACGCTCGTCCTGCGTGCGGCCGAGCGCCAGCAGCAGTTGTGCCTGCAGCGGCAGGGCGTCCTTGAACCGGGCGTCGGTGAGGGCCTTCTGCAGCTCCTTGCCGCCGTCGGCACCGAGCTTGGCGAGCGCCTCGCCGGCTTCGCGGTAGAGGATGTCCTTGTCCGCTCCGCGCAGCTTGCCGGTCTTGAACACGTCGCCGATCGCCTTCGCGATGCGTTCGCGGTCCTTGGGGTTCTTCTGGTCCGCGCCCTGCGCGAGCTTCTGCATGAGACCGATGGCCTGGAAGTCCAACAGCATCTTTGGGTCCGCCACCATGTCCTTCAGGGTCTTCAGCTGTTCGGGCAGCGCCGGGTCCACCGGCGGCGGAGCCGGTGCCTGCGCCGACACCGCAGCGGCGAACAGCGACGCCATCAGAGTGGCAACGTGGGTCGAAACCATGCGCGGAAGCGTAGCGAGGCGCCTGGAAACCGGGTGCAGGTTTGGATTCACCGGGACTTTTCCGGTACCACACTCGCCCCTCGTTCGATTCCTCACGTGCGCACGGTTCTGGTCACGGGTGGCGCCGGCTTCATCGGCTCGCATCTCGGAGCAAGGCTCCTCGCCACCGGTGTGCGCGTGCGGGTGCTCGACAATCTCGATCCGTTCTACGACGTCGGTCTGAAGCGTCGGAACCTGGGAGAACTGGCCGCCTCGGGCGCGGACCGGGTCGAGGTGATCGAGGGCGACCTCCGGGATGCGGCGGTGTGCCGCCGTGCCGTGGCCGGCGTGCACTCGGTCGTGCATCTGGCGGCCCTCGCCGGCGTGCGGCCGTCGATCCTGGACCCGGTGCGCTACATGGACGTGAACGTCACCGGCACGCAGATGCTGCTGGAGCAGATCCAGGATCGCGAGACGGTGTTCGTGTTCGGCAGCAGTTCGTCGATCTACGGCGGCAACACGAAGGTGCCGTTCACCGAGACCGACGCCGTGGACCGACCGGTGTCGCCGTACGCCGCGAGCAAACGGGCCGGCGAGCTGCTCTGTGCGACGTGGCACCACCTGCGTGGGAACCCGGTCGCGTGCCTCCGCTTCTTCACCGTCTACGGCCCGCGCCAGCGTCCGGAGATGGCGATCCACCAGTTCGCGCGCCACATCACCGACGGGACCGAGCTGCCGTTCCACGGGGACGGCTCGTCGCGGCGCGACTACACGTACGTCGACGACATCGTCGCCGGAGTGGTCGCCGCGATGGAGAAGAAGAAGCCCTGGGCGATCTACAACCTCGGCGGCAGCGCGACCACGACGCTCGCGGACCTCGTGCGCATGCTCGAGGAACGCCTCGGTCGCAAGGCGCGGAGGAAGGTGCTGCCGGATCAGCCCGGCGACGTGCCGATCACGTTCGCGGACATCGGGCTGGCGGAACGCGAACTCGGGTACCGTTGCACCACGCCGATCGCCGAAGGATTGACGAAGTTCTGCGCGTGGTACCAGCGAGAGAAGGCGGCGGGGCGGGTGGCATGACCGAGCGGGTTCTCGTCACCGGCGGCGCCGGGTTCATCGGTTCGCACGTCGTCGAGCACTTGTGTCGGCAGAAACGTCCCGTCACGGTTCTCGACGACCTGAGCACGGGGCGCCGCGCCAACCTCGAAGGACTGCCGGTCGAGTTCGTGCACGGATCGGTCGCCGATCCGGCGGTGGTCCAGAACGCGATGCGCGACGTGAAGAAGGTCGTGCACCTCGCGGCGCTGCCGTCGGTTTCGCGGTCGCTCGAGCAGCCTCTCGACACGCACCACGCATGTGCGACGGGCACACTCGTCGTCTTGCAGGCGGCGCGCGCCGCGAAGGCGCGGGTCGTCTACGCGGGCAGCAGTTCGGCGTACGGCAACCAGGAGACGCTGCACAAGCACGAAGGGCTGCGCGAGGATCCGCTTTCGCCCTACGCCGCGGCGAAGCTCGCCGGAGAGCTGTACTGCCGGTCGTTCGCGCGGGTCTACGGCATGCCGGTCGTGGTCACGCGCTTCTTCAACGTGTTCGGCCCGCGTCAGACGGCGGACAGCCCGTACTCGGGCGTCGTCGCCGCGTTCTGCCGTGCCCTGCTGAAGGGCATCGCGCCGCGCATGGACGGCGACGGCCTGCAGTCGCGCGACTTCACGTACGTCGAGGACGTCGTGGTTGGCGTGCTGCAGTGCCTCGACGCGGAGACGTCGGCGTGCGAGACCGTCAATCTCGCCTACGGCAGCGCGACGACGGTGCGCGAGCTGTACGAACGTCTGCGCCGGCTCGCGATCGACGCGGCGGGTGGTTCGCTCACGGTGCCTGCCCCCGTTCCCGCGCCGCCGCGCGCCGGCGACGTGCGGCACTCCCTCGCATCGAACGATCGCGCGAAGCGCCTGTTCGGGTTCGCACCGCGCATCGGTTTCGCAGAAGGTCTGAAACGTACGTTCGACTGGTACCGGAGCCACTCCGGTCGGAGCTCAGAAGCATGAAAGGTGTCGTTCTCGCCGGCGGCCTCGGCAGCCGTCTCTATCCGCTCACGAAGATCACGAACAAGCACCTGCTCCCGGTGTTCAACAAGCCGATGATCTTCTATCCCATCCAGTGCCTCGTGAACGCCGGGATCACGGACATCCTGATCGTCACGGGCGGCAACTCGGCGGGGCACTTCCTGCAGCTGTTGCGCAACGGGTCCGACTTCGGCCTGAAGCGCCTCAACTACGCCTACCAGGAGGGTGAGGGCGGCATCGCCGACGCGCTGAAGCTCGCCGAGCACTTCGCGGAAGGCGAGGAGATCGCTGTCGTGCTCGGCGACAACATCATCGAAGGCAACATCAAGAAGGCCGTCGACGACTTCAAGAAGCAGGGAGGCGGCGCGAAGATCATGCTGAAGGAAGTGCACGATCCGGAGCGCTTCGGCGTCGCCTCGGTGAAGGACGGCAAGGTGCAGAAGATCGTCGAGAAGCCGAAGACACCCGAGAGCAACCTCGCGGTGATCGGCATCTACCTCTACGACCCGTCGGTCTTCGACATCTGCCGCACGCTGAAGCCGAGCAACCGCGGCGAGCTCGAGATCACCGACGTGAACAACGAGTATCTGCGTCGCGGCAACCTCACGTGCGAGATCCTGAAGGGCTGGTGGACCGACGCCGGCACGTTCGAGTCGCTCTACCGTTCCGCGACGCTGATCCGCGAGAACGGCGCGAACCGCATGGACGTCTGACGGCCGCACCCGAGGAAACCGATCGTGCCAACCGACTACCTCGTCACCGGCGCCCTCGGCCAGCTCGGCCGCGTCGTGACGACTCTCGCCAGACAACGCGGCCGGAGCGTCGTCGGCGTCGACGTCGCGGAGATGCCGCTCGACCAGCGCGCGGCGATCCAGGCCGTCGTCGCTCTGCACAGGCCGCGCTTGGTGGTGCACTGTGGGGCGATCACGAACGTCGACGGCTGCGAAGCCGAGCCGCTGCTCGCGTACCGGATCAACGGTCTCGCCACGGCGTGGGTGGCCGAAGCCGCGGCGCAGCACGGCGCGGGCATGTCGTACGTGAGCACGGACTTCGTGTTCGACGGCACGCAGGATGGCGTGCCCTACGCGGTCGACGCGGCGCCGAAACCGCTCTCCGTCTACGGCGCGTGCAAACGGCTCGGCGAGGAGGCGGTGCTCGCGCACGCACGACCCGACTTCTACGTCGTACGCACGTCCTGGGTGTTCGGCCCCGGCGGCAAGAACTTCCCCCGTGCGATCCTCGACCGCGCGAAGTCCGGGCAGCCCTTGAAGGTCGTCACGGACCAGGTCGGTCGGCCCACGATGACGCACGACCTCGCCGAGGCGCTGCTCGACATTGCCGACGCGCGGCCCGCGGGCGGCATCTACCACGCTGCGAACGAGGGGCAGTGTTCGTGGCACCAGTTCGCCGTGGACATCCTGCGCGAGTCCGGGCTCGGCCACGTCGCCGTGGGCACGCAGACTGCTGCAGAGCTGAAGCGCCCCGCAGCGCGCCCGGCGTGGTCGGTGCTCGACACGGACAAGCTCGCGGCAGTGCGCGGCAAGAGGCTGCCGCACTACGTCGACGCGCTGAAGCGTCATCTGGTGCTCGATGCGCAGACGCAGGCCGCCGAGGCGTCGGTGCCGCGCGCCGACGACAAGGGCGGCCCGGGCGCGCTGCGCGGCAAGCAGTACTGACGCCGACCGCGCGTTGTCGACGCGCCTTCGCACAAAGGGACATCGCCGCCGAAGACGCTTGCCCGTGGGGATGCCGCGGGGTTTCCTTCTGCGCGTGAGCAAGATCCTCGTCACCGGCGGCGCCGGCTTCATCGGTTCGAACTTCGTCCGGATGCTGCTGCTCGGCAGCGACCACCACGTCGTCAACCTGGACGCACTGACGTACGCCGGCAACCTCGAGAACCTGACCGACATCGAGCGCCACCAGCGCTACACGTTCTGCAAGGGCGACATCGCGGATCCGGTCGAGATGGAGAAGGTGTTCGCGGAGCACCGCCCCGACGTGGTCGTGCACTTCGCGGCCGAGAGCCACGTCGACCGTTCGGTGCTCGACGCGACCGCGTTCGTCCGCACGAACGTGATCGGCACGCAGGTCCTGCTCGACAAGAGCCGCATCTACAAGGTGCAGCGTTTCGTGCACGTCAGCACGGACGAGGTCTACGGCTCGCTGGGCCCGTGGGGCTACTTCACCGAAGAGACGCCGATGCAGGCGAACTCTCCCTACTCGGCGAGCAAGGCCGGCAGCGACCTGCTGGTGCGTGCCGCGGTGCACACGCACCACATGGACTGCGTGATCACGCGCTGTTCGAACAACTACGGCCCGTTCCAATTCCCCGAGAAGCTGATCCCCCTGATGATCGCGAACGCGCTCGAGGGCAAGAAGCTGCCGGTCTACGGCGACGGGAAGAACGTGCGCGACTGGATCTACGTGACGGATCACTGCGACGGCATTCGCGCGGCGATGGAGCGCGGCAAGGCCGGCGAGGTCTACAACTTCGGCGGTGACGCCGAGCGCGAGAACATCTTCGTCGTGAAGGAGATCCTGAAGCTGCTGGGCAAGGGCGAAGACCTGATCGGCTACGTGAAAGACCGCCCGGGCCACGACCGCCGCTACGCGATGGACTCGAGCAAGGCGCGTGCGACACTCGGCTGGACGCCGCGGCACACGTTCGAAGAAGGCCTGCGCCGCACGATCGACTGGTACGTCGCGAACAAGGCGTGGTGGGAGCGTGTCCGCAGCGGCGCCTACCAGCAGTACTACCAGCAGCAGTACGGCAACCGCTGATCGCCGCGAGGGATCACACGGTCTCGGTGCGACCCGACACGGCGGCGCGGTTCATCGCGGCGAGCACGCGCATGTCGATCACGGCCTGCTCGGCCGGGCACGGGAAGTCGTCGCGATCGTCGATCCAGCGCGCGAAGCGGCCGTGCAATTCGAGCTCGGCGGCGCGCCGGTGCAGGCGCTGGCCGAAGTCGGTGCGGGCCAGCATCACGTTCTGGCCGGCGTCGGGATAGTCGATCAGTTCGCCCTGCCAGGGCTTCTTCCCGAAGAGCCACATGCGGTCGCCGGCGATGCGGATGCCGCCGTCCATGCCGTGGATCGCGAACGCACGCACGCTGGTCAGGTGGCTCGCGGCGAACGTGCAGAGCAGGTTGCCGCGGAGCACCGCGGTCGCGACGGCGGAATCGTGGGGGAGCGACAGGAAGCCGCGAGTCGCCTGGGCCGTGACCTGCAGCGCGGGTCGACCGGACAGCCAGCTCGCGAGGTGCACGTGGTGCGACGCGAGGCGGACGAGCGGGCAGTGCCCTGACGCGTCGGGGCGCAGCCTCCAGTCGTTCGTCTGTCGTGGCGTCGTGATGAGGTCGTCCTCGCCCCAGATGCCCTGCATCAGGATGATCCCGCCGAACCAGTCCGCGGCGATCATGCGGCGCAGTTCGTCGAACACCGGATCCTCCTGACCCTGCACCGCGACGCCGAGCTTCATCTGCGCGGCTTCCGCGATCGCGGCGATGGCGCCGGCTTCGTCCGCGTCGAGTGCCATCGGTCCGTGCAACAGGCACGGTACGGCCTGGTCGGCGGCCTGCTGCACCTGCTCGCGGCGTACGCCGCACGGGCCGGCCAGCACGACGAAGTCGACGCCGGTCGAAAGGAACTCGGAGAACGACGTGCTGCCGAGCGCGATGCCGGTTCGTTCGCGCATGGCCTGCAGGGCGACCGGATCGGGGTCGTGCAGTGCGACGATGTCGCAGTGGTCGTGCAGGCGGGACTGCTGCACGGCGAGTGTGCCCATCGCCCCGCACCCGGACAGTCCCGCGCGCAGACTCATCGGTGCGGCACGCTACCGCGGCGGCGCAGGAGGTCCAGTTGTCCGGTGAGCACGGCGAGGGCCGTCTCCGTTCGCAGGGGGGACGGCCCCGCGCTCACGGCGAGGAATCCGTTCGTGCGGAGTCCCGCGAGCTCGTAGTCGGTGAAACCGCCGTCCGGGCCGATCGCGAGCGCGAACGGTTCACCTCGTGCGAGCGACAGCTCGTGGGTCGGTGCCGCCGCGTTCGGGTGGCCGCAGAAACGTCGGGCGGGCAGGCTCATCGTGGGCAGCGCGTCCTCGACCATCGGCTTCCACAGGGCGTGGAACTCCACCGTCGGCATGCTCGTGCGGCCGGCCTGCTCCAGCCCGAGCAGCAGTTGCTGGCGCTGCACGTCCGCCCGCATCGCGGTGCTGTCGAGGTGGCTCTTCTCGACGCGCCAGGAACGGAACAGCACGATCCGCGCGAAGCCGAGGGCCGCCGCGTGGGCGAGCATTCGCAGCAGGACCTTGGGCCGCGGTACCGCGAGGAAGAGAACGTCGTCGACGAGCGGCGGCGCGGCGCCGAGCGTGCACACGAGCCGGACTCCGGCTTCGTCGACCGCGTCGACGAGCCCGCTGCCGAGCGATCCGCCGACCACGCCGATGCGAAGCGTGTTGCCCACTCCGGCTCGCAGCACCGACGTGACGTGTTGCGCGCGGCGGCCGCGGACGACGGCGACGCCGTGCGGGTCGAGTTCGTTCGGTTCGAGCAGCAGGAAGTTCACGGCCGGATGGTAGACGGGCGGCGCCGCGGCGCCACGCGCGCCGGGAAACGTGCTACCGCGGCCGGCCGAGGGTGCACTACCATCGAACGCGTGACTTCTCCCCGCGTCGAGGACATGCCGGTCGTTCGCCGCCGCCGCGGACTGCGGCGACTCAAGGACGTTCCCGTCCTGCCGAGCCTCGTGACCCTCGGCAACGTGTTCTGCGGCTTCCTCGCGATCTCGAAGGTCGCGGACGCGCTGCGTCTCGCGCACCCGGGAGCACCGTTCACGACCGTCCTGCCGCTGTTCGAAGCCGCGACGCTGCTGGTCTTCTTCGCGATGGTGCTCGATGCGCTCGACGGTCGCGTTGCGCGGATGACCGGTCAGACGACGCCGTTCGGGGCGCAGCTCGACAGCATGGCCGACATGGTCACGTTCGGCCTCGCGCCCGCGTTCCTCGCCAAGGTCCTCGTCGACTGGCATGCGCAGACAGACGACAACCGGCTCCTGCCGCTGCATCCGAAACTGTTCTTCGCCGCCGCTGCCGTCTACGTGCTCTGCGCCGCGCTGCGCCTCGCCCGCTTCAACGTGGAGACCTCCGCGGACGAAGAGGACCACCGCGAGTTCAAGGGGCTGCCGTCGCCAGCGGCCGCCGCGGTGGTGTGTTCGCTCGTCGCCCTGTTCTGCTCGAGGCGCGACGCCGACTCCGACCTTCGTACGTGGCTGGCCGAGACCGGCGCATTCGACGCGATCGTCCGCACGATGCCGGTGCTGCTGGTGCTTCTCGGGCTCCTCATGGTGAGCCGCATCCCGTACCCGCACGCGCTGCACACGATCCTGAAGAAGCGGCACAGCATGCCGTTCCTCGCCGGGCTCGTGATCTTCCTGGTGGTCGCGACGGTCGAGTGGCAGGTCGCCGCCGCGGTCTGCACCGTCGGCTACGTCCTGTCGGGGATCGTGGTCGGCGTGTTCCGCGCGGTGATGCGTCGGCACGACGACGACGACGACGAGGACTTCGAGGACGAGGCGGCGCTGCGCCTGCCGCCGAGCCGGAACTGAGCTTGTCGAGTCCTGTCCACCCCGTGCGCCCGAGGACGGTCCACCTCGCTCTCGGCAGCAACGAAGGCGATCGCCGGGCGAGCCTCGAGCGTGCCGTGCAGCGGCTCTCCGCGGTCCCGGGCGTCGAGGTGCTCCGGGTGTCGTCGTTTCGCGAGTCCGCGTTCGTCGGAGCGGGCCCGGCGCAGGGGGCCTACCTGAACGGCGTCGCCGAGCTGCGCACGACGCTGCCGTTGCCGGCGCTGCTCGCCGTGTGCAAGGCGATCGAAGCGGAGGCCGGCCGCCGGCTGCCCGCGCCGAAGAACCACCCTCGGCCGCTCGACCTCGACATCGTGCTCGCGGAAGGCGAGACGTTCGACGGTGTCGACCTCGTCGTGCCGCATCCGCGCTGGCACCTGCGCCCGTTCGTCGTCGAGCCGCTGCGCGAACTCGGCGTGGACGTGGAGGGCGCGCCGCGCACCGAGCGGCCCCTGCTCGTCGACACGCCGGGGGCGATCGCCGCTCTCGCGTCGGCCTGGACCGCGAACGGGTGTGTCGTCGGCCTCGTGCCGACGATGGGGTCCCTGCACGAAGGGCATGCCAGCCTGATGCGCATCGCGCGTTCCGAATGCGATCGTGTGATCGCGACGATCTTCGTCAACCCGCTGCAGTTCGGTCCGCGCGAGGACTTCGCCGCGTACCCGCGCGACCTCGGCGGCGACATGAGGCTCTGCGCCGCCGCCGGCGTCGACGCGGTGTTCGCGCCGCCCGTCGCTGCGATGTACGACGAGCGCTTCTGCAGTCGTGTCGCAGTGGGTGCGGCCGCGGAAGGAATGGAGGGTGCCGTTCGGCCGGAACACTTCTCCGGGGTCGCGACCGTCGTCGCCCGCCTCTTCGCGATCACGCGCCCGCACCGCGCTTACTTCGGCGAGAAGGATGCGCAGCAGCTCGCGGTGATCCGCCGCATGACGCACGACCTCGGTTTCCCGATCCGCGTCGTGCCGTGCCCGATCGTGCGTGAACCCGACGGGCTCGCGATGTCGAGCCGCAACGTGTACCTCGGCGCCGACGATCGCCGCGCGAGCACGATTCTGTTCCGGGCGCTGTCGAGTGCGCAGCACGCCTTCGCGCGCGGCGAACGCGATCGAGACGGCCTCCTGGCCCGCGCCCGTGCAGTGCTGGCCAGCGAACCACGCGCTCTGCTCGACTATCTCGAACTGCGTCGCGAAGGCGATCTCGAACCGCTGCCGCCCGGGCCGATCGCCGGCGGGCGCATGCTCGTCGCAGCGCGGTTCGAGCGCGGCGTCCGGCCGGTGCGGCTGCTCGACAACATGGCGCTCGTGGAGGAGTCGTGACCGGGACGGGCTGGTCGCTGCCGGCACGTGCGAAGGTGAACCTCGTGCTCCGGATCGTCGGCCGGCGCCCCGATGGCTACCACCTGCTGGAGACGCTGTTCCACGCGCTCGAGCTGCACGACGACCTGTGGCTCGCACCGGCAGCGGACGGTGTCCGGCTGCGCGTCACCGCCGATCGTCCCGATCTCGCCGTCGATCCGGGGCCCGACAACCTCGTCGTACGCGCGATCACGCGCTTCGTCGCGGCAACCGGCCGGCGCGGCGGCTTCGACGTGCACCTGCACAAACGCATTCCTCACGGCGCCGGGCTCGGCGGCGGGAGCAGCGACGCCGCGGCCGCACTGCGGCTCGCGAACGCAGCGTGTGGCGATCCGCTCGATCTCTCTGCGCTCGGCAAGGTCGCGGTTGCGCTCGGCGCCGACGTGCCCTTCTTCCTTCGCGGAGGCAGTCAGTGGGGGCGCGGCATCGGCGATGAACTCGAGCCCGCGAACGTGCCTGCTCGCCACTTCGTGCTCGTCGTGCCGCCGTTCGGTTGCCCGACCGCCGACGTGTACAAAAACCATGCGGCGTCCTGGAACGCTGCTGCGGCCGACGGTACTGTCCGCGCCCCGACGGGCCGACTCACCACGGATTCCGCCTTGGGCTACGTGTTCTGCAACGACTTGGAGCGGGCAGCGGAGCGGGTCAGACCTGCTCTCGCAGCGCTGCGACGGAGGATCGCCGACCTCGGACATCCGCAGGTCGCGATGACCGGCAGCGGGTCGACCCTCTTCCTGGCGTTCGACACCGAAGGCGAAGCACGTCGGTGCGAGGACCGTCTGCGGGAGATCGCGGACGAAGGTTCGCGGCTCCTGCGAACTCGCAGCGCAGACGCGGGAGCGGACCTCCCGACGCGAGCGCCGCGGCCGGCCGGGTGACGGCGCGGCGCCGCGGTCCCGATGGGCCGCGCCGACCGCCGCCGTGACACGACCGGACATTGCCGGAGTCGTTCGTCAGGGCGGTGACGTGCGGCGGCCGGTGTCGGCAACCCAGGGAGGCGGCGATGCAACAGAATGGCGGCGGCGAACGCGTGCAGTTCCACATCACGGAAGTGCGGGTCAAACTCACGGACGACCCGCGCAACAAGCTGAAGGCCTACGCCAGCGTCACGATCGACGACGCGTTCGTGGTGCGCGACCTGAAGATCATCGACGGGAACAAGGGGCCGTTCGTCGCGATGCCGAGCCGCAAGCTCGCCGACCACTGCGCGAAGTGCCACCACAAGAACCACCTCCGCGCGGCGTTCTGCAACCAGTGCGGCGCGCGCCTCGATCCGGATCGCGCGCCGAAGGACATGCGCGGCCGGGCACGTCTGCACGCCGATCTCGCCCATCCGATCAACAGCGCGACGCGCATCGAGCTGCACAAGGCCGTGGTGCGGGCCTACGCCGAGGAGGCGGAGGCGGCGCGGACGGCCGGAGCGAGTTACCGCCCCAAGGACTTCGACGACTTCGACGTGCTCAGCGAGACCCTGGACGACGACTACATCGAGGAGCTCGAGCGTCGCCAGGACGAACGGGACCGGCGGCGCCAGGCGGACCAAGGCGGCGGGATGATGTCGGGAGGCGCGGCGGTCTGAGCCGCCTGCTGCCCTAGGATTGGCGCGGTGACGCTTCGCATCGTGATCGTCGGACCGGGCCGCGTCGGCTGCGCGATGGCGCGGCGCTTCGTGCACGCGGGAGTGGAACTCGTCGGGTTCGTGGGGCGTCGCGAGGAGCGCGTCGGCAGCGCGATCGCGTTCTGCGGGCGCGGACGTGCACTCGGGTGGTCGGATCTCGTGAGCGCGCACGTCGTCGTGTTCGCGGTTGGCGATGGCGACCTCGATGCAGCCGTGGCCGCGGCTGCGGCCAACGGCGGCGCGCGGCCATGCGGCTTGTGGTTGCACACGTCGGGTCGTCGCGGCCTCGACGCTTTTCCGCCGGGCCTGCCGGGCATCCGTCGCGGCGCGCTGCACCCTGCCGTGCCGATGCCGGACGCGGAGACCGGAGTGCTCGCACTCGCGGGCGCGCCGGCGCTGGTCGAAGCCGGACCGCGCAGCGAACGGTTGCTTCGCCGCATCTGCGCCATGCTCGGTGTCGTGCCGTTCACCGCCGGTGCGGTCGATCGGGTCGCCTACCATGCCGCCTGCACGCTGGCGGCGAACGGACTCACGGCTCTGCGCGGCGTCGTCGATCGGGCGTTCGCGGCGTCGGGCGGCCTCGGCGACGCGGAGCGCCGGTGCCTTGCCGATGCGCTGATGGCTGCGGCCCTACGGGCGAGCAGTGCGCACGGCGCCGCGGCGGCGTTGTCGGGGCCGGTGCGGCGCGGCGACGTCGGCACCGTTCGCGGGCACGTGGCGCGGCTCGAGGCGATGGGACCGGGCGCCGCCAACGTCTACCGCGCGCTGATGCTCTCGGCGGTCGATCTCGTGTCGGCCCTCGACTGGATCACGGCTGCCGAACTGCGAGCTGCACTGGGCCCGCCCGGAGTCCGCTGATCGTGGCGCAGATCATCGCGAGCGTGTTCGCGGAGTCGCGGGAGCAGGTCACCCGCGCGGCAGCGCGCGCGGCGATGGCCGGCGCGGACTGGCTCGAACTCCGACTCGATCGATGGTCCGCCGGTGCCGACCTCGCACCGGCGATCGCCGCTGCGCGGCTGCCGGTGCTCGTTGCGTGCCGTACGCCCGAGGACGGCGGCCACTTCCGTGGCACACTGGGCGAGCGACGCGAACTCCTCGCTCACGCGCTCGCGGCGGGCGCGGTCGGCCTCGACCTGGAGATGCACGAGACGTGGGCGCCGCCGGCGGGCAAGACACGGCTCCGGCTGTTCGTGCGCTCGTTCCACAGTTTCACCGGCGTGCCGAAGGAGCTGCCCGAGATTCGCGACCGGCTGCTGTCGTTGCCGGGCACGGTCGCGAAGATCGTCGTCACCGCGCACGACCTCGCGGACGCGGCGCCCGTGCTGGACCTGCTGCAGTCGACCGACCAGGCGACGCAGCCGACCGTCGCGTTCGCGATGGGGCGGACCGCGTGGCCGACGCGCATCCTCGCGTGCGCCGCGGGCGCGCCGTTCGTCTACACGAGCGTCGACGGGTCGGAGGAGACCGCGCCGGGCCAGGTGCCAGTGGGGCTCGCCGCGGGACTCTTGCGGGCCCACGGGCTCGGGAGCGGTACTTCGGTGTTCGGGCTCCTCGGCAACCCGGCACTGTCGTCGCTCGGCCCGTGGTTGCACAACCGGGTGTTCCGGCGGGTCGGCCTCGATGCCGTGTACCTGCCGTTCGAGACGTCGCGCCCGGAAGCGGTCGTCGCGATGTTGCCGCGGCGCAGCCTGCGCGGCCTCTCGGTGACGGCGCCGTGGAAGGAGTCCATGGCGGGCATCTGCCACCGTCTCGACGACGACGCCTCCGCGACGGGCGTGGTGAACACGATCGTCGCGGAGGCGCACGGGCAGCTCGTCGGGCACAACACCGATGTCGCGGGGACGCGCGACGCGTTGCTTCGCGCCGGGGTCGGCGGCGGCGATGGGCGCAACGCCGTCGTGCTCGGTGCCGGCGGCGCGGCGCGGGCCGGTGCGCTCGCGCTGCAGCGGATGGGATTCGTCGTCACGATGCTCGGGCGCTCGCTCGAGCCGGCGCGCGTGTTCGCGCGTTCGCGCGGGATCCGGCTCGGCAGCCTCGGCGTCCGCGTGATGGAGGAGCTGTCGCCGGCGGTCGTGGTGCACGCGACGCCGGTGGGCAGCGTCGATCGCGATCCCGAAGAACGGCTGCTGCCCGAGTGGTGTCCGGCGAAGGGTTCGGTCGTGCTCGACATGGTCTACCAGCCGCGGATGACGCGCCTGCTGCGCGACGCGGCCGCTGCGGGTGCCAACGTCGTGCCGGGCATCGAGATGTTCCTCGCGCAGGCGGCCGCCCAGGCGAAGTGGTTCACCGGCGTGGGCATCGAAGTCGACACGCTGCGTTCGTTCCTGGCCGGCACCGCGGCGCTCGTCGAGGCCTGAACGGCGCACCATCCGGCGAGGCCCCGGTGCCTTCGGCGATGCGGCGCTCCGCCCGCGTCGGCTATCCTCGTCGCCGATGCAACCGACCGACGAAGAACTCGAGCAGCGCCTTCGCGGCGGCGACGACTCCGTGATGGCCGCGCTCCTCGAACGCCTGCGCGAACGGCTCCTGCGCATGGTGCAGTTCCGGCTCGATCCGCGTCTCGTCGGCCGGATCGACGCGGAGGACGTGCTCCAGGAGTCGTACATCGAAGCCGGCAAGCGCCTGCAGGCGTTCCGGGACGACGACAAGCCGTTCCTCGTGTGGATCCGGATGATGACGCAGCAGACGATGATCGACCTGCACCGGAAGCATCTCGGTGCGAAGATGCGGAGCGCCGGCCGCGAGATCTCGGCGCCACGCAGCGGCACGCTCTCGGGCTTCTTCGTCGGCCACTACACGTCGCCGAGCAACGCCGTCATGCGCGAAGAGCTGCGGCAGAGGGTCGAGGAAGCGCTCGAGAGCATGGACGAGATCGACCGGGAGGTGCTCCTTCTCCGCCACTTCGAGGAGCTGTCGAACAAGGACGCCGCCGCGGTGCTCGGCATCCAGGAGAACGCGGCCAGCAATCGGTACGTGCGGGCCCTCGTGCGACTGAAAGGCATCCTCGGGAACCTGGAGATGCCGTGAGTTCGACCGACGAGTCCGTCGCCCGCGACCCCGTGGAAGCGCTCGTCGAGCAGTTCCTCGACCGCCACCGCCGCGGCGAGGGCGTCGTGATCGAAGAGTTCGCTGCGGCTCACCCGGACCACGCCGTCACGTTGCGCGAGCTCCTGCCGACCCTCGTCGCCCTCGAGCGCGTGAAGCGCGAGCGGATGTCGACGACGGGACTCGGAACGCTCCGTGCGTCGGTGCCGGCGATGGAGCGGCTCGGCGACTTCCGCATCGTTCGCGAAGTCGGACGCGGCGGCATGGGAGTCGTCTTCGAGGCCGTGCAGGAGTCGCTCGAACGTCGCGTCGCGCTGAAGGTCCTGCCGCAGGCGTCTCTCCTCACGCCGAACCAGCTCGAGCGCTTCCGTCGTGAGGCGAAGATCGCGTCGCAACTGCACCACAGCAACATCGTGCCGGTGTTCGGGAGCGGAGCGACGGACGGGTACCACTGGTACGCGATGCAGTTCATCGCCGGCGAGAGTCTGGAACAATGGCGCCAGGCGGCGGCGCGGACTCCGCCTTCGACCAACGGCGCGTGGCGCGATCGGGCGCGGCAGGTGGCCGACATCGGCCGGCAGGCCGCGAGTGCGCTGCACTACGCCCACACCCAGGGAACGCTGCATCGAGACGTGAAGCCGGGCAACCTGCTCATCGAGGATGACGACCACGTTTGGGTCACCGACTTCGGTCTCGCGAAGGCGCTCGAGGCCGAGGGACTCACGCACTCGGGCGACTTGCTGGGCACGCTGCAGTACATGGCGCCGGAGCAGTTCGCCGGGCGGTACGACGTCCGCAGCGAGGTGTACGCGCTCGGCATCACACTGTACGAGCTACTGGTCCTGCGGCACGCGTTCGCCGCGCGCACGCGCAGCGAACTGATGGAGCGGATCCGGACGTCGCCGCCGACTCCCCTCGCGAAGGCAGCCCCGGACGTGCCCGAGGACCTCGCGATCGTGATCGAGCGCGCGATCGCCCGCGACCCCGCGGATCGATACCCTGACGCGGAGGCGTTCGCGGCGGACCTCGATGCGTTCCTCTCCGATCGACCGATCTCGGCGCGGCGTCACTCGAGCCCGCAGCTCCTGCTGCGATGGTGCCGGCGCAACCGCGGCATGGCGGCGCTGGCGGCGAGCACGATCGTCGCGGTGATCGGGGCGGCGGTGACGGGATGGGTCTCGTACGCGGTTGCCGTCGATGCCCTCGGGCGCGAACAGACTGCGACCGCCGAGGCGCAGAGTCGCTCCCGCGAGAAGGAACGGAACCTCGAGCTGATGCGCAGCACGTTCGCGGTCTTCTTCGACCAGCTGGTCGGCCGCGACCCGGCGCAGGCGTTCGGCGAGGAGCAGGACACCGGCGAGCAGACGGTGCTGGCGCGGCCGGTCGATCCCCGCGACATGTCGTTGCTGCAGACCATGCTCGTGCACTTCGATCGCTTCGCCGCGGAGAACGAGAACAACCAGTCGCTTCGACTCGAGACCGCGCGCGCCCATCGCCGAGTCGGTGCGATCCAGGCGCGCCTCGGCAACCTCGACGAAGCGGCCGCCGGGTACGACAAGGCGCTCGAACGCTTCCACGAGATCACGGAACGCGACACGAAGGTCGAGGTCGCCGATGTCCTGCTCGCGTACGGACAGCTCGAGCACCGCCGTGGCCGGCCGGCGGAAGCCGAGCAGCGCCTGCGCCGCGCGCTCGACCTGCTCGGCGGCGACGCTGCGACCGATGCGCGCTCGCTGCGGTTCCGCCGCGCGGAAGCCCACTTCCTCCTCGCCGACGCGCTGCTGGTCGGAGAACCGGGGCGACGTCCACCGGAGCGAGGGCGGGAAGCTCTTCGCGGTCGCGTGGAAGGTCGGCAGGAACTCGCGGCGGCGTCGACGATCCTGGCGAGCCTCCTCGAACAGAGTCCTGCGGAGCCGGAGTATCTCGCACTTCGGGCCAGGTGCCTCCTGGTCGGCGGACGCGTGCGCGGACAACCCGGGGATCGCGACGGTGAGCGGGACGCGGAACGGCGGGCGGATCGAACGGCCGGGATCACCATCTTCCGTCAGCTCGTGCGCGACCATCCCGACGTCGACCAGTACGCGATCGAGTTGTGCAACGCGCTCCTCAACGATCGGCGGCCGGGGCCGCCGGGGCCCGACCGCGACGACGAACCGTCGTCCGTGGGTGCCCGCGTGCAGGAAGCGCGCGACCTCGCGGTCGCGCTGCTGAAGCGGCAGCCCGAGTTCGCCGAGTACAAGGTCCTGCGCGCGCGGTCGGGTGCCGCGTTGGGCCGCCTGCTCCTTCGCGGCAGCGCCGGCGATGGGGCCGCGGCCGCGGCTCGCCGCGACGAGGCGGAGGGCGAACTCCGCCTCGCGCTCGAGATCGGCGAGTCTCTCGGCACGAAGGGCGACCCGATCGATCTCCTCCGGGCGCGCGTGTCGCTCGCGAACCTGCTGGTGGATGCCGGCAAGCCGGACGCGGCGAGGGCGGAGGCCGCCAAGGTGGTGGCGGAGCTCAGGGAGTTCGCCGGCGCGCGCCGGAACGGGCGACCGCCGCTCCTGCGGCTGGAGTTGTTCGCGGAGGTCGAGGGGCTCGTACGCCGGTCGGGGCCGGCAGAGCTGCTCCGGGATCTGGCCGAACTGCGCGAGAAGGTGCCGCCCGGCGATCGTCCGGAGCGCAGCGGTCCGCCGCAGTCACCGCGACGTCGCTGAACGCTTCAGAACAGGATCCACCGTTCGTCGTCGAAGCCGCGGTAGTACGACGTGATCTCGAGCAGACCGTGCGGCCGACGGTGGCTGCGCCCAGGGATCGGGCGGCGGTCCCCGAGGCCGCGGTAGCTGGCCGCGAGATTCCGCGAGTAGGCGCGGGGAGCGTCGTCAGGATGGAAGAACGCGCAATGGCCGGGACCGGTGTTCGACAGGGGCCATGCCATGGCTTCGAACGCCGGCACGGTGCCGCGGCCGACGAGCACGTTCGCTGCAACCGGCGACGCCGCGAGATGGAACGCGTAGTGCTTGTTCTCGAGCGTCAACACCGTGCCGGGCAGGGGCGGGTCGCGAATCTCGAGATCGACGAGGTGCAGACCGTCGCGAAGGCCGAGGCGGATGAAGCGTGCGTGCAGGACATCGGGGTCCGGAGCAGCGATCGTCCCGAAGTCGTGCGCGGCCTCGATCAGGCCTTCGGCGATGGCGTCGGCGCGGCGTTCGATGCGCGCGGTGCGTTCCGCGGTGAACCACGGCACCCACAGGCTCGTGCCGAGCAGACCGACGCCGAGCAGCAGGTACCACGTGGCGGGATTGCGAAACCGGGACGGCCGCCACGACGACATCGCGGCAGTATCCTGGCCCGCCATGGGTGTTGCCAGGATCGATCACGCGCCTTCCGTGCCGGACCCGGTCGCGTCGGTGCTCGAGGGCATCGCGCGGGCGGGTGGGCGCGCGTGGCTCGTCGGCGGCACGGTGCGCGATCTGCTGCTCGGCGATGTGCCGCGCGATTTCGACGTCGCGACGGACCTCGAACCGCAGCACGTGCTGCGTGCCTTCCCCGACGCGGACGCGCGGGACTCGAGGTTCGGGGTCTGTCGCATCCCGTCGATCGGCGAGCCGATCTCGGTGACGACGTTGCGCCGCGAAGGCACCTATGCCGATCGCCGTCGGCCGGATGCGGTCGAGTTCGTGGCGGATCCCGCGGTCGACGCGGTGCGCCGGGACTTCACGGTGAACGCGCTCTACCTCGATGTCGGTCGGCGCGAAGTGTTCGATCCGTGCGGCGGCCTTCTCGACCTCGAGGCGCGGTTGCTGCGGTGCATCGGGGAAGCGGAGCTGCGCTTCGACGAGGATCCGCTGCGCCTCCTGCGCGCGATCCGTTTCGCCGCGCGATGCGGCCTCTCCGTCGAGGGCTCGACGAGCGCCGCCATCCGCGCCCGCGCCGCTGGAGCCGCGACGTTGTCCGCCGAGCGCACGTTCGCCGAACTGACGGACTCGTTCACCGGCCGCGGTCGCGGCCGCGCGCTCGAGTTGTTCGTGCGGCTCGGGATCGCTGCCGTCCTGCTGCCCGAAGTGGCGGCGATGGACGGCGTGACGCAGCCGCCGGAGTACCACCCGGAAGGCGACGTGCTCACCCACGTCTGCCTCGTGCTCGGCCACGTTCCCGAGGGCGACGCGGTGCTGTCGTGGAGCGCGGTGTTGCACGATGTCGGCAAGCCGCCGACGTGGCGACAGGCCGAGGACCGCATCCGGTTCGACGGACACGACACGCTGTCGGCGTCGATGGCCGACGACGTGCTCCGTCGCCTCCGCGCGCCGGCGGACCTGCGCGAAGCGGTGGTGGAGGTGTGCCGCGACCACATCCGTTTCGCCGCGCTGCCGAAGATGCGGCCGCGGCGCGCCGAACGGTGGATGCGTTCGCCGCACTTCGCCAAGCACCTCGCGTTCCACCGAGCCGACTGCCTCGGGAGCCACGCGGATCTCTCGTCCTGGGACTTCGCGCAGGCGAAGTTCGCCGCGCTGGCGCCCGAGACGGAGCCGCTCGTCACCGGTGCGGACGTGCTGGAACTCGGCGTACCATCGGGGCCTCGCATCGGCGCGCTGATCCGCGCGGTGCACGACGCGGCGGACGAAGGGCCGGTGGCAATGGACCGTCCGGCCGCGTTGATCCTCCTGCGGGAATTGGTCGAACGCGATCGTCAAGGCGGAGCGGACCGGGCTCGATAAGGGGCAGGTGGCGGCGCTCGCGCTGCCCAGGAAGGAGATCATGCCCATCCGAAGCCACGACCAGTTCGACGACTTCCGCAAGGAGCGGAAGCGACAGCAAGCCCGCGCTCCCGTCAGCGGCGGGTCGGTCCTCTACGAGAACAAGGCTCTGCGCGAGCTGGAGCAGGTCGAAGCGCGCGAAGTGCGCGACCAGCAGTTGACCCGTGAAGTGCACGACTTCTTCGCGCACGCGACGCGCCAGGCCGCGAACATCGTCGAGAAGGTCGCGCGGGACGCGCAGGAGCAGGCCGGTGTCCGTGTCGAGCAGGAGATGGAAGCGTTCCTGATCGACGCGCTGGCGCGCATGAACTCGTTCGTCCTGACGGCGATGAACCAGCGCCGCGCGCCGGTTGCCGAAGCGCGCATCGAGCCGAGCATCGGCAACATCGTCGGCGACTCGCTGGACGAGTTCCGTTGGGAGGGAACGGCGGACGTCGGCGACAAGCACATCGGTCAGGATCCGTTCGCGACGGACGTGGACGAAGTGCGTCGCCAGTTCCGCGCCGAAGTCGGGACCACGGAGGCCACGCCACCGTCGGTGCCGATCGAGGAGCACCTGGTCGCC
This sequence comes from Planctomycetota bacterium, assembly GCA_016794565.1. Taxonomy (GTDB): domain Bacteria; phylum Planctomycetota; class UBA1135; order UBA1135; family UBA2386; genus JAEUHQ01. The sequence goes on from JAEUHQ010000059.1 coordinate 22,863, forward strand.
GCGGTGGTGGAAGAGCAGAACGAAACGCCCGCGGGCGAGCCGGCGGTCGACGACGAGCGGGACGCTGGCAATGGACCGCCTCCCGTCGCCGCTCCGGAGACCGCGCGGATCAGCGCGGCGCCGTCGCCGCTCACGGCACCATCGCCGTCCGCGGAACTCGAGCGGTTCAAGGCGGCTCTGAAGTCCCTCGTGCTGCAGGGCACCATGTCCCGCGACGAGGCGCGCGCCGCATGGCAGACGCGGTTGCGGGCCATGGGCCACAAGGCCTGAGCCGCCTCACGTGAGGGCAATGCGTCGGGAGATCCGACGCGCCGCCGGGATCACTGCGGCGATGCCCGCTGCCTCGATCGGCCGCTCGGCCGCGAGCGCGAGGAGCGCCGTGAAGGCCATCGTGCCGAGCAGCAGGAAGGTCATGGATCGCCGGATCGCCGAACGATCCCAGCTCGTTCGGCGCGAGTTGCCGCGGAGGAACAGGAACGCGGCGACCGCCGCGATGGCCGGCGCCGGCCACAGCCCGTTCTGGACCGTCCACAGTCCGCACAAGGCGAGGAGCGGTGGTGCCGTCTGCACGGCGGCGACGGCGCGCGGGCGCACGTTCGGCGCGTCCTCGAAGATCCCGAGGATCGTCACCGCCACGATGTAGCCGCCGTAGCACGCCGCGGCGACGACGAGGGCGTGCCGATGCTCCGTGGCGATCGCCGCGCCGTCGACGGCGAGGGCGGTCCCGAGGTTCAGGCCCCGCAGTGTCCCCATCACGACCGGGCCGAGCCAGCCCGCTCGTTTCGCCACGAAGTCGTACGTGAGCACCAGCACGGCGATGAGTCCGTGGTGCGGCAGGCACGGCGAGACGATCAGGCCCGCGGCGAGCAGGGTCGTCCCGAGCCCGATCGCGAACGCGAGCGACAGGTCGCCGCGCGGCAGCGGTCGTTCCGGCCGATGCACCGCGTCCTCGCGGCGATCGGCGACGTCGTTCCACACCATGCCCGCGGCGTAGAGCAGCACACTCGCAACGACCGCACGCACCACGTCGGGCGACCACGGCAATTGCGCGACGGCCGCGGAGGCGACGACGTCCGCGGCGGGGGAGAAGAGCGTGCCGACGCGCAGGAGGCGGAGCACGGGCATCACGTTGGGCACCCGGCGATTCGACGCGAAACGCGCCGCGCGGGCAACGTCAGAGCAGGCGCAGGATGTCGTTGTAGGTGACGAACAGCACCAGCAGCAGCACGAAGACGAGGCCGACGACCTGGCTGTAGCCGAGCACGCGTGTGCTCACCGGCGAACCCTTCACCTTCTCGATGAGGAGGAACAGCAAGTACCCGCCGTCGAGCACCGGGATCGGGAGCAGGTTGACGAACGCGAGGTTGACGCTCAGCAGTCCGAGGAAGAACCAGAACCAGCTCGCGCCGCGTTGCGCCGCCTGATAGCTGAACTGGCTGATGCGGATGATGCCGCCGAGGTTCTTGGCGCCGACTTCGCCGGTGAAGAGGCGCTTCATCGTCATGTAGAGCTGCTTCACGAGATCGAGCGAACACACGAAGCCGAGGCGGATCGCTTCGCCGAACGACTCGGCCTTCACTTCCTGCATCAGCGGCGAGAACTGCGGATTCAGGCCGAAGTCGGGCAACGCCTTCTTCGCCGGAGTGACGGTGATCGTGACCGTGTCCCCGGCGGCGGGGTCGGTGAGCGCCTCGGCGGCGGCGTCGGCGCGGAGACGGCGGACGACGAGTCGTAGCGGACGGCCCTCGGCGCGTTCGACGGCATTGCGGAGGCCGTCCCAGTCCTCGACCTCGGCCTCGTCGATCCGGACGAGCCGGTCACCGGCCTGCAGCCCGGCGCTCGCGGCCGGGTCGCCGGCCCAGGGCAGGAGCAGGAGACCGACCGAATCCGCTCCGAGCGCGACGTGGTCGGCGAAGGACGCGCGTTCCGCCCCATCGGTCGCGCTCTCGAGCACGAGGGTCTTGCTGTCGCGCTGCACGTGCCAGCGCGTGCGATCGGGTCCGCTGCCGAACGCCGCGAGGTCCCCGGCCGTGAATGGGCGGTCGTCGACCGCCAACACGACGTCTCCTCGACGGAGCCCGAGACGCTGCACGAGCGGGTGCGCGCTGCGAAGCCCTTCGATCCGGCGCGGCAACAAGGTCACGCCGATGCGGGCCGGCGAGTCGCGGTCGCTCGCTCGCGGCGTCACCGTGGCTTCGAGCGTCGCCTCGCCGCGGCGGACGCGGACGAGCGCCGGCTCCGCGGGCAGCGAGCGAGTCAGCAGGTCGTGGGGCGGGCGGCCTGCGCACTGTTCCAGCACGTCGCCCGTTCGCAGTCCGGCCGCGAACGCGGCACTGTCGGCGTCGACGAGGAGCTGCGGCGGGGCTTGGTCGACGGCACTCTGGATGCCGAGGCCGTACAGACCAGAGTTCGGGTCGAAATGGGGGACGACGGTGACCGTCCGGTCCTTGCCGTCTTCGCCGCGGACCACGAGCACGGCGGCGCGATTGCCGACCAGCGCGAGCTCGGTCGAGAGGTTCTCGAACGAGTACATCGCCTTGCCGTTGATCGACGTGATGCGGTCCCCGGCGCGGAGTTCGGCTTCCCACGCGGCGCCGCCGACGCCGACGTAGCCGATCACCGGGGCGGTGAACTCCACGCCGACGCGGAACACGATCGGGAACGCGACGAGGGCGAACAACGCGTTCATCACCACGCCGCCGGACCAGAACAGGGCCCGCTGGCCGATCGACTTGGACCAGAGACACTGCTCGCGCGGGTAGCGACGGTCGCCCGGATCCTGCCCGGCGACCATCACGAATCCGCCGAACGGCACCGCGGAGAGGCGGAAGTCGGTGCCGCGCCAGACGAAACCGGCGAGCCGCGGCCCGAAGCCGAGCGAGAACACTTCGACGTGCACGCCGGCCATTCGCGCCGCGAGGAAGTGGCCGAGTTCGTGGACGAAGATCAGCAGGCCGATGCCGATCGCCGCGAGGAGAATGCTGCCGAAGGCCATCAGGACGGGTCGGTGCGGGGTGTCGGGACCGGAGACGCAGCCGCGGTGGCGAGTTCGGCGAGGCGTCGCCCTTCCGCATCGGCATCGAGCACGTCGCGGAGAGAGGTGATCCGGCGCGGCTGCCGTCCGGCGAGGATCGTCGCGGTCGTCGCGGTGATCGCGGGGAACGGGATGCGACCGTCGAGGAACGCTGCAGTCGCGACCTCGTCGGCCGCGTTCAGCACGGCTCCGGCGTCGCGACCGGCGCGCAGCACGTCGTACGCGAGCGGGACCGCCGGGTAGCGGGCGGGTTCGAACGGCAGGAACTCGAGGTTGCGCCAGCGGACGGGATCGAACGGCTGGAACGCGGACGGCAGCCGCTCCGGGTAGCCGAGGCAGAACAGGATCGGGACTCGCATGTCGGGCACGCCGCACTGCGCGAGCATCGAGCCGTCCACGAATTCGACCATCGAGTGCACGATGCTCTGCGGGTGGATCACGACCTGGATCGCCTCGGCCGGCAGACCGAACAGCCAGTGGGCCTCGAGCACCTCGAACGCCTTGTTCATCATCGTGGCGCTGCCGATCGTGATGCGCGGGCCCATCGTCCAGGTCGGGTGGCGCAGCGCCTCGGCCGGGGTGATCGAAGCGAACGTGTCGAGCGACCGGTTGCGGAACGGACCGCCGGAGCCGGTGAGCCAGATGCGTCGGATAGCGCGCGGCGACTCGCCGTCGAGGCACTGGAACACCGCGCAGTGTTCGCTGTCGACCGGCAGGATGCGGGCTCCGCTCTTCGCGGCGAGGGCCATCAGGTATTCACCCGCCACGACCAGCGACTCCTTGTTCGCGAGGGCCAGGGTGCGACCCGTCCGCAGTGTCCACTCCGACGCGGCGAGACCGGCCGCCCCCGTGATCGCGTTCAGGACGACGTCGGGCGCGGTCTCTTCGAGCGCCGCGATCAGGCCGCCGGCACCGGCGTGGAAGCGCGTCGCGGAGGGGAGGCCCGAGGGCGCCGCGTCACACCCCGTGAGGCACACGGCTGCCGGGCGATGCTGCTCCGCCGCGCGGGCGAGAGCGTCGGCGCTGCGGTGGGCGGCGAGCAGCGCGCACTGGAAGCGCGTCCCGTGTTCGGCGACCACGTCGAGGGCCTGACTGCCCACCGAACCGGTGCAACCGAGGATCGCCACGCGCCGTCTCGACACACGAGGATCATCGACGCAGGCTGCGCGAAAGCAACCGGAAGCATTTGTTGCCGCCGTCGACGGACGACCCGATGATCCGCCCGCCGCGGCGGACGTGCCGTTCGCGTGCGAAGAGACCCTTCGGCGACGCGCTGACGCGCCGCCCGTTCGGAGCAGAGACGTGACTGAGCCTTCCTCCGCGTACCAGCGCGCGGGCGTCGACATCGACAAGAAGTACGCAGCGGTGTCCGGCGCCGCGGCGGCGATCCGTTCCACCTACACGAAAGGCGTCGTTGGCGACGTCGGCATGTTCGGCGGCCTGTTCGATCCGGTGGCGGCCGGCGCGAGCGGCAACCTGCTGGTGGCATCGACCGACGGCGTCGGCACGAAGGTGATGATCGCACGCCAGTTCGGCCGGATGGGGAGCGTCGGCGAGGATCTCGTCAACCACTGCGTGAACGACATCCTCGTCCAGGGCGCGCGACCGCTGTTCTTCCTCGACTACATCGCCATGTCCCCGATGCAGCCGGGCCTCGTGCAGCAGATCATCGACGGTCTCGCTTCCGCGTGCCGAGAGAACGGTTGTGCGCTCATCGGCGGCGAGACCGCGGAGATGCCGGGCGTCTACCGCGAAGGCGAGGTCGACGTCGCCGGCACGATCGTCGGCTGTGTGCCGCGCGAACAACTGCTGGATGGTTCTCGAATCCAGGTCGGCGACAAGCTGCTCGGGCTGCGGAGTTCCGGATTGCACACGAACGGCTACTCGCTCGCGCGCCGCGTGGTCTTCCAGGATGCCGGGCTGCAGCTCGCCGATCGCCCTGTGGAACTGCAGGGCAAGTCCGTGGCGGAGGCATTGCTCGCGGTGCACCGGAGCTACCTGCGTCCGTGCCTGCCGCTCGTGCAGCGCGGCCAGCTGACCGGCATGGCACACATCACAGGGGGCGGTCTGCCGGACAACGTGCCGCGCGTGCTGCCGAAGGGCACCGGCGTTCGCATCGACACCGCGACGATCCCGCCGCTGCCGATCTGCGAACTGATCGTGAAGCGCGGCTCCGTCTCCCGCGCGGAGGCATACCGCGTGCTCAACATGGGTGTCGGGATGGTGCTGTTCGTGCGACCGCAGCACGTCGCGGTGGTGACGCAGAGTCTGCGCGAACTCGGCGAAGAAGCGTTCGCGCTGGGCGAGGTGACGACCGGCGACCAATCGGTGGTCCTCGCCTGACGGCGGCCCGGTGGCTCCGTCCGCCTCCTCCCGATAACCTGCGCACGCCCCCTGATGCCGCGCGGCGTCCGCGCGCGGTCCGTTCCCGAACCGAGGATCCGATGCCCGTACTGGTTTCGCTCGTGCTCGCCCCGCTCACCTTCGTGTTGCCGCAGGGCGGTGCACCTGCCACGGGTCAGGACCCGAACTCCGGCGGCAAGGCGCCGTTGCTCGCGCCGGCCGAGCAGGAAGCGCTCAGAACCAAGCTCGTCAAGTACATCGACGCGACCGAGGCGTTCGACGCCGCGACCGGCGTGAAGCCCCGGGAGAAGACCGGGCGAATCCGTGACAAGGCGCGCGACGAGTTCGACAAGGAGTGGGCGAAGTTCGAGAAGAAGGGCAACCTCGTCGCCTCGATGGCCGACATGCGCGCCATCTTCGACAACTGCTTCGTCGTTCCCGCGCCGCCGTTCTCGACGGGTCAGCTGCGGACGGAGAAGGCCAAGGACGACGGCACCGAGTACGCGATCTTCCTGCCCAAGACGTACAAGGCGGACAAGGCGCACCGCACGGTCATCGTGATGCCCGGCACCGTGGCGGCCGACGGCACCGGGCCCTGGACGAAGCCCGCGGACTACTTCGGCGCCGTGTGGGACAAGACCAACCTCGTCACCTCGTCCATCGTGCACCTCTGCGCGTTCCCCGCGGAACTCGAGCTCGACACGATGCCGGACTTCAGCCGCGAAGGCGACGAAGCGGAGGAAGAGCGGCGCAATCGCGCGGTGTTCAGCGGCATGCGCGAGCTGACGATGAACTTCAACGTCGACCGCAACGCCGTCTTCCTCGACTGCGGTCGCGGCTCGTCCGGCTTCGGCCTGCGATTCCTGTCGATGTTCCCCGACCGCTTCGCCGGCATCGTGCTCCGGCATCCGGTCGCCGTCGACGATCTGCGCATCGGCAGCCTGTTCGGCAAGCCGGTGCTGATACTGAAGACCGGGGCGAACGGTGCTGTCGTCGACGCCCTGAAGCAGCGCCTCGACACGGCTTCGCCGGGCACCACGACCGTGATCGACGCGAGCGACGAGTACCCGCACAAGGCGTCCGCCGGCGCCATCGAGGAGTGGATGGGCAAACAGCGCCGGACGATGTCGCCGCCCAAGGTCGTGATCGAGCCGAACCACGACCGCTTCAAGCGCGCCTACTGGGTGAGCATCGACGTTGCCGATTCGCTGCTCGGCGTCCCGGTCGACTCCCGTGCGCGAATCGAAGTCGAAGCGGAGCGCTCGACGAATCGCATCGTCGTGAAGTCGCGCGGCGTGCAGAGCTTCGTGTTGTTCCTGAACGACGACCTGGTCGACCTCGACAAGGAGTTCACGATCGTCATCAACGACAAGGCCGTCGTGGAGAAGCGTGTGCGTTCGTTCCGTGACATGCGGGACCGCATGATCGGCCGCCGCGACTGGGACTTCCTGTTCCCCGTGGAGTTCAAGAGCACGGTGCCGAAGCCCGCCGCCGAGAACGGCGAGAAGAAGTGACCGCGCCGGCCGCAGCGTCCGCGGCCGGGAGCGCGGGCGCGGGGCTCGTGCGGTCCGTGGCTGCCGCATGCGTGGCCGGGTTCTCGTGCATGGTCGCCGAACTCGCGGCGGTGCGAATCCTGGCCCCTCACTTCGGCGACAGCGCCTACGTCTGGACGAACGTCATCGGACTCATCCTCGCTGCGCTCGCGGTCGGCGCGTGGATGGGTGGTCGCCTCGCCGGCCGTCCCGACGCCGCAAGGTGGCCGTCGCGGCTCCTGATCACCTCCGGCTTCGTGTTCGCGGGCGTGCCGTTCGTGGCACCGGCGCTCGGCGCATGGTTGCTGCCGGCCGACCTGCCGCTGGATTCTGCGATGCCGGCCCTCGTCCGAGGTTCCTTCGTCGCGACGGGAGTGTTGTTCGCGGCGCCGATGGCGCTGCTCGGCGCCGTGTCGCCGCTCCTGGTGTCGCTGCTCGCGCGGCGCGGCGCCGACGTGGGGCGCGCCGCCGGGGCTGTTGGCGCGGGCGGCACGATCGGCAGCCTCCTCGGCACCTTCGCGGCGACGCACTGGCTCGTTCCCGGGTTCGGCTGTCGCGTGACCATGGCGAGCGCCGGCGCCGCGCTGGTGCTGGCCGGCGTCCTCGTCGCGGTGTCGCGACGTACGTCCGGCGCCGCCGCCGCGGGAGCGCTGCTCGTCGGGATCTCGGCCGCGATCGGGCACGGTGGCCCCCTGCGGGTGGCACCGCCGGGCCGCACACTGGTCGCGGAGCGCGAGAGCGTCGTGCAGTTCCTCCAGGTGCAGCGCGAGTCACCGGCCGACGGTCCGCAGCGCACGCTGCTCGTCGTGAACGAAGGGCTGGACTCGTTCCATTCGATCCACGTCGAAGGGTCGTCGCTCACCGGCGGCGCCTACTACGACTGGCACGCGGTCGCGCCGCTCCTGGCTGGCGACGGTGCGCGACCCGAAGGGCTGCGAGCGCTGTCGATCGGCGACGCGGCGGGGTCCCTGCGTTCGGTCTACGCGGGCTGCCATCCCGGTGCGATCGTCGACGGAGTCGACATCGACCCCGCCTGTCGCGAACTGGGGGATCGCTTCTTCGGCCCCGGAAAGGCGCCCGGGGACGCCTTCGTCGTCGACGGCCGGGTGTTCCTCGAACGGACTCGTCGGTCGTGGCACGTGATCCACGTCGACGCGTACGCACACCAAGTCTACGTGCCCGCGCACCTCGCGAGCCGCGAGTTCTTCACCGCGGCGAAGGAGCGCCTCTTCGACGGCGGTGTCCTCGTGTGCAACGTGGGAGCGCTGGAGCGGGACGATCCGGTGTTGCGCGCGATGGGGGCCACGCTCGCGACGGTCTTCGGCGAGTCGATGGCGCTGCCCGTGCCGTCGTCGCGCAACTTCCTGCTCGCCGCGCGCCGGGGTCGGCCGCTGGCTCCCGAGTGCCTGGCGGGATTCGTGTTCGGCGGCGAACGGCTCTCCGGCGACGACCTTCAGCAATGGCGCCGCGTCGTCTCGTTCGCCGCCCAACCTGCCGCGTGGGGCCGGTTCGAAGGCGCGACGAATGTACTCGTCGACGACCGCCCGGTGCTGGATCGGCTGCTGCTGGCGAGCTACGTGGAGCGCCGCGATCCGGGTGTCGTCGTCGTCTGCGACGGGGACCGGGACGCCGTTGCCGCGGAAGCGGCCGCCTTTCCCGCCGCGACCCTTCGCGACTGGGGCGCCGTGCTCGCTGCGGTCCGCACGAGTCGCAGCGAATCGGCCTACCTGCGCGAGGTCGCCGGCGACGCGAGGTGGTCGCTGCGGCATCTGCACGCCGCGGCGCTCGAGTACGAGGCGGCCGAGCGGCTCGCGCCCGACGACGTGACGCGCGACCGCGTCGCGTCGAAGCTCCGCACGGTCAGGGAGGAGCGGCTGCCGGTGCTACGGGCTGCCGACGTGGCGACCCGGGCGGCCTGGCTCGAGGCCGCGCTGCTGCTCGCGTTCGCGATCGGCGTCCTCCTCGTGCGACGCTGGTCCTGACGGAGCGTGGGCTCGAAGGTGCTGCGCTCCGAAAGCGAGCGGGGCTCCCGAGCGTCGTCGCTCGGGAGCCCCGGGGTGCGCAACGGGTCGGCCTCGCCGGATCACCGTCGGGCCGACGTCACAGGATGTCGAGGATGCCCGTGTTCTGGTTCGTCAGGGTTTCGACCGACGCGCGGTAGTTGATGTTCGTGCCGATCTTGCTGTTCCACGGCAGGGACTCCTTGTCCGCGATGCCGCCGAGAGCGACCGCGGCGAAGGCGCGCGACAGGAAGCCGAGCTTCTCGTCGAAGAGCATCTTCTTCAGCGGCGAGATCGTGCGGCTGTCGCCGATGAAACCGAGCGCCGACGCGATCGCGGACAGCTTCGCGAGGTTGGGCTCGCCGTCCGTCATCAGCTTCTGCAGTTCCTCGGCAACGGTCTTGTCGCCCAGCTTGCCGAGCGCGATCGCCGCCTGCGGCAGCAGGTCGTAGCGGCGCACGGACTGGGGAAGGAGCCCGCGGATCGACTCGGTCGAGCGGGTGTCGTTCATCAACGCGAGACCGATGCAGAGGTAGCCGCACATCGTCTCCTTCGCGATGCTGGACAGCATCAGGTCGCGCATGAAGTCGGCGGCGTCCTTCGCCTGCGAGAGGCCGAGCGAGATGCCGAGGGCGCCGATGACGCTGGGGTTCTTCTCCGACTTGATCGCGTCGAGCAGGTACTCGCTGATCGTCGTCTCGGGCTCGGGCGTGATGTTGTTGTTCTTCGCGTGTTCGGCGCGGTTGAACGCGTAGACCCCGAGACCGAGGGCGCACCAGGGCTTTTCGATCGCCTTGGCTCGCTTGAACTCGATCAGCAGGGTGTCGCGGTTCAGCTTGCCGCCGACCTGGCCGAGGGCGAGTGCCGCGAAGTTGCGGGTTTGCACGTCCTTGTGGTCGTGGAAGGTGTCGAGCAGCAGCTTGCTGTACTTCGCGTCCGGGTTCTTCTTCTCGTCCTTCTCGTCGTTCGGCGAGACCATCTGGCCGAGTGCGACCACGCAGGACTGGTAGATCTGGTCGCTCGAGCGCTTGACCTTGCCCTTGCCCTGCAGGTCGTCCGCGAACAGGGTCTTGAAGCGTTCGCTCACGTCGCCGCCGTCGCGGCCCAGCAGCTTCGCGATCGCCGGCGGGCAGTGCGCCTGGATCAACTGCTCGCCCGCGCCGAGGCTCTGCATGTAGTAGTCCTCGAGCGTCTTCAGGGCTTCCGCCATGAGCGCGTCCGACGACGACCCGATGTTGAGGAGGCTGATGGCGTTGATCGCCGCGACCTTGATGTTGCGGTCGCCGATCTTCTTGTCGGTGAGCAGCTGCTTCATCGTCTGCAGCACGCTCGACTTCAGCTCCACGTTGTCGTGGCGGTAGGCGATGAGGCCGAGCCCATAGCACGCGAACGAACGCGTGCGGTTGTCGACACCGCCGCCGGCTTCCTTGCGGCCGTCGTCGTTGTCCAACGCCAGGCCGGTCAGCAACTGCAGCTCCTTCTCCTTGTCGGACGCGATCGCCGCGATGCCGATCGACAACGCCGCGGTCTCGCGGATCTCCTGGTCGGGCCTCTTGAGGCGCGGCTTGAAGACGCTGATCAGGCTGAAGTCCGGGTGGTCCTTGCCGATCTTCGCCATCGCGACCATGCAGGACGACGTCATGTCGCGCTGGTCCGTCGAGTCGATCGCCTTCTTCAAGGCGGGCAGGATCTCGCCGGTGATCTGTTCTTCCGTCGGGCGCAGCGAGTTCTTCGCCTCGGAGCGGCGGTTGCCGAGATAGAAGTCGTCCGAGCCGGTGACCGTGCCGCCCGACTGCACCGCGTCCTTCAGGCGGATGAAGGGGTCCTTGTTGAACTCCCACCAGAACGTCCACTCGGTGAGGTCGTCGTCCAGTTGCGAGCCGCGACCACCCGTCTTCGGACCGCCGGCGCCGCCGCCGGGGCCGGAGGGACCGCCCGTGCTCGGGCCGCCGCCGCCCGTCGTCGGGCCGGTGGGTGCTGGGGCGCTCGGGCCCGAGGGGCCGCCGGTCGTCGGGCCGGAAGGGCCACCGCTCGATCCGCCGCCGCCACCGCCACCGCCAGGAGGAACGACGTCGCCAGGACCGCGGTACTGGCCACCGTGGGCGTGGCCCTGTTCCGCGAACAGGAACATCAGGCCTGCGCAGCACAGCCCGGAGAGAACGAACTTCTTCATCGAGGAGACTCCTTGGTTCGCCGGCGAGCGGCTCGGCCGGACGGCCGACATGGGATTGGGTCGGGATGCTACCCGCCTGGCGCGCCGCGAAGCAAAAGCAGGACCGTGCCCGGAACGTGCCATGCAGGGCTCGCTCGTCGACCAGGTGTTACGTCGTGGGAACGACAGCGCCGGGGCGGCACCCGCGCAACCGACCGACGAGTTGCGCGTGCACGAGCGGCGCCGCGGCGATCGTCGCCGTGTGCCCGATGTCGAGGTTCGCGAAGGGAAACACCGGGTCGCCGTTCCATGCGGTGAACCGGCCGCCGCTCTCGGTCACGACCAAGCCAGCCGCGGCGATGTCCCAGACCCGGCCCTGCTCCTGCACGTTGGCGTCCAGGCGGCCGCACGCGACGTCGGCCAGTTGAACGACGGTGCACCCGAAGGTCCGGATCCGGGCGCCGGCCGCCTGGATCCGGGGCAGCAGCGGAAGGCGTTGCTGCCCGCGGTGCCATTGCACGCCGACGATGGCGCCGTCGTCGAGGCGGCCGCGGGGGATCCGGATGCGGCGCGTCCCACGGAAGGCGCCCGCCCCGCTGATGGCGCGGTAGATCGCGTTCTCGGGAAAGCAGTGCAGGCAGGCGAGCACGGGATGGCCGCGCCACAGGAGTGCCACCGAAACCGCGTGATGGGGGAGACCGTGGGCGAAGTTGCTGGTTCCGTCGACGGGATCGACCACCCAGACCCAGTCGCGGTCGAATCCGGCGCTGCCCGTTTCCTCGCCGACGAAGCCGGCGTCGGGCGCGAGGCGGCCGAGTTCGCGCCGGAGCCGGCGCTCCGCGCGAACGTCGATCGACGTGACGAAGTCGCCGATGCCTTTGCGGACGACATCGCCAGGCCGCAGCCGTCGCCGCGCATTCTGGATCCAATGCCCCACGGACATCGTGATGCTCGTCACTGCGGGACCGAGGCCGAGAGATCGACGGCGGGCGTCGGCGAGCGACGAGCGTGGCATGGACCGGATCGTCGCCGGAACCTGATGCCTGCTGCGAACGGAAAGTGCCGTCGCGCGCCGCGGAAAACAGTGCGCCCCTCTGCTACAAGGTGCGGCCATGCCCCTGCGGCCCGTCGTCGTACCGAAGTCGTTCGCGGCTGCTGTCGCGTGCGCGGTCACCGGTTGCGCGACGGACGGTCCGACGGCGGCGGGAAGCGCGTTCGGTCGGTCCGGCGAATCCTACGTCGCCGCCCCGGCCAACGTTCCGGCGACGGAACCGGCGGCCGAAGCAGCCCGTCCCCGCGCGTCGGTGGGGGTGGCGGATGCCGGGAAGAGGGCCCTCGACGCTTCGGCAGTCGTGGCGGCGGAGGCGCTTGCCGACGTCGCGGACACGGCGCGGGCCGAAGAGCGGCGGCTCCGCGAAACGCTTGCGAACGCGCCGGACCCGACGGAGCCGGCGCTGGATCTCGCGGCCTGGCTCTGCGATGCCGAACGGCACGGCGAAGCGCTCGCCGTCGTGGAGTCGGCACTCCCGCGCACGGCGGATCCTCGGCTGCAGGTCGCGCGCGCCGGGCTCCTCCGGGACGTCGGGCGGCGACGGGACGCCGCAGCCCTGCTCGCCAGACTCGTGCAGGAACGCGGCGGCGGCGCATTGCACCCAGGCCTGCTGCTGGAGTGGGCCGAACTGGCCTGGGTCGAGGGGGACGAGGCGATGGCGAAGTCGGCTCTCGCGAGTCTCGACGCGGCGCATGCCGCCGATCCGTGGTGTGTCGAACACCGAGTGGCGATCGAGGCGGTGCGGACCGGAGTCGAGCGGAGCCTGCGCCCGGCCCTGTCGATCGACGACCTGCTCGGGGACTTGCGGGGCGCACCCGAGGTGGGCACACGGATCTCGGCGTTCGGCATGCTCGCGTCGATCGTGCGTTCCCACGGTGATCAGGCGGCCCGCGACCTGCTGGAACGCGTGGTCGCCATCGCCGTCGCCGACGATGCGGCCGAGGTCCGGGCGCTCGGGGTCGGGTCGATCCAGCCGGGGCCCGACGCCGAGATGGCCATCGCCGCCGCGTTCGCCGACCCGGCGTCGGCCGTGCGGGTGGCGGCTGCGGACCGTTCGGTCGCTGGGCTCGGCGCGGCGGGGAAAACGTTGCTGCTGGACCGCCTCGAGGCGGAGTCCGACGTGCAGGTCGGCGCCGCGATCCACCGCGCGTTGTCGCGTCTCGTACCCGATGGCCCCGCATGGCCCGAAGGCGCCGTGCCGACCCGCGACCTGCTCGCCGACCTCGCGCGGGCGTGGAGAGCACGATGCGCCCGTTGATCCTCGTCGCGGGCGGCGCCGGCTACATCGGTTCCCACACGGTGCTGACGCTGCAGGAGCAGGGGTTCGCGGTCGTGGTGCTGGACGACCTCAGCACGGGACATCGCGACGCCGTCGGCGCGGTGCCGCTGCTGCGCGTCGACCTGCTGGATCGTGCGGCGCTGAACGCAGCGTTCGCCGCGCACCGGTTCGACGCCGTGGTGCACTTCGCCGCGCGCGCCTACGTGGGGGAATCCGTGCAGAACCCGGCGCTGTACTACCGCAACAACGTCGTCGGGACGCTGAACCTGCTCGAGGAGATGGAGGGTGCGGGCGTGAAGCGGCTCGTGTTCAGCTCCACCTGCGCGACCTACGGGCAGCCCTCCGAGATCCCGATCCTGGAGTCGTGTCCTCAGGTACCACTGAGTCCCTACGGCCACACGAAGCTCGCGTGCGAGTTCGCGATGCGGGACTTCGCGGCGGGACACGGGCTCGCGACCGTGGCGCTGCGCTACTTCAACGCCGCCGGCGCGGATCCCGAGGGTCGGGTCGGGGAGGACCACAGGCCGGAGGCGCACCTGATTCCGCTGGCCCTCGGAGCTGCCGCCGGTACTCGCGAGCCGCTGGCGATCTTCGGCAACGACTATCCGACACCCGACGGCACGTGCATTCGCGACTACGTGCACGTCACCGATCTCGCCGATGCCCATGTGCTGGCGCTGCGCAGCATGCTGGACGGTGCGACGGGATTCCGCGCATTCAACCTCGGCAACGAACGCGGAACCTCGGTCGCCGAGATCGTACGTCTGTGCGGCAAGGTCACCGGGCGCCCGGTGCCGCATCGCATGGCGCCGCGCCGCGCCGGCGATCCGCCGCTGTTGGTCGGCAGCTCCACGGCGATCGTGCGGGAGCTCGGCTGGCGCCCGCGCTATTCCGATCCCGAGACGATCGTGGCAACGGCGTGGGCATGGCACCGCAAGCATCCGCATGGCTACTCCGATTGAGTCCTCGATCTGCGCGCGCCCTGCGTGTACCCGCGGGCTGCTGCTCGCTGCCGCGTTCGCGCTCTCTGCGTGCTCGGTCGCGGACAACCTGTCGTACGACGAGATCGTCGCCGAACTCGATGGCATCGTGACGATCAGCGGCGAGGGCGCGGACCGAGCCATCGTTTACGCCGAGAACGCGCCCACGTCGGCGTGGTACATGCGCATGTTCTGGCTGCTGCCGATCCGCGCTCCACTCGGCTGGCTCTTCGGCGTGCGCCACTCCGGCCCGATCGAGAACCCTTCCGGGCACGTGCGCGACCTCCTGACCGAACTCCCGGACGAACTCGACTCCGACGAGGTCCGCTGCGCGCAGGCGGTGCTGCGTTTCGGCTGGATCGCCGAGCTGGACGCGAACGGCAACAGCCGGGTCGTGGCGTTCGACGGTCTGGTGGCGGCGGCCGAGCGCATGGGCACTGCCGTGTTCCCGCCCGGGTTCGCCGAGGTCCTTCCGGCAACCGAAGGACCGGACCTCGCGGCGTTGCGCGCGACGGTCCAGGCGGGCCGGCCGGAGGGCCGGGGCGGGCGGATGCTGTCGGCGGACGAGCGCGAGGCATACCGCGCCGCGCTCGCCGGCCTGGTGGCCCGGCCGCTCTCGGACTGGAGCCATCGCCTGCTCCTCGTACAGGATCTCGTCGAGATCGTGCGAGCCGAGGGCGAAGGCGACCTCGCGCTCGTGTGTCGCGATGCGCTGCGGACGGCGGTCGCTTCGTGTGTTCGCGGCGTGTTGACGCGGTCGATCGTGTCGCGCGACCCGCGCCTGGTCGAAGTGCGCCTCTGCGCCATGGAGCACGTGCGCCGTCTCGGCGGGCCCGAGGTCGTGCCCTGGTTGCTTCTCGTGATGTCGGCGACGCCCGAGCAGATGGCGCGCGGCGAGCCGCGCTACGATCCGAGCCCGCTCGTGCAATTGCGCCTCGTTCGCTACTGCGGCCAGTTGCAGGGCGTGCTCGCGGAGCGCGAACTGGTGCTACCGGGCCGCGACAACTGGCAGTCGCTGACGCCCGTCGACTTCCTCGCGCAGACGATCCTGAACGACGAGGGCTTCTACGCGAGGCTGCGGGTGCCGGCGATGGCGGCTCTCACGCTGTCGCTGGGTCGTCCGACCTTCGATCCCGATCCGGCGTGGGTGCGCGAGTGGTTCCGCGAACGGCGCCGTCGCGCGTGAAGACATGAGACAGCTCTGGATCGACGAACGGATCGCGTACGACGGGTCGCAGCTGCGTGCGCACTGGGTCCTCGACCGATGCGGTATCGCGGGCGACGCAATCGTCGGGTTTCGGGGGCCGTGCAGCGTGCACGCGTCGGAGATCGCCGACCTCGCGGACATCGACGGGCCCGGCATCGCCGCCGACGACATGGTGCACTTCGTGTGGGAGTCGTTCACGGCAGCGGACCTGCTGCTCGCGGTGCATCGACAGCGCCTCCTGTCCGCGCAGGCCGTCGAGGTCTTGCACGAACTCGCACCGGCCGCCATCGTCCGTCGCGACGGCGACGACCTGTGGGTCGGGACCGGCAAACTCTCGATCTCGATCGCCACGGTGTCTCCCGTCAGTTCCCTCGTCCACTTCGCCGTGAATGCGGCTGCCGGCGGCGCGCCCGTACCCATTGCGCACCTCGCCGAACTCGGGGTCGATGCCGCGATCTTCGGCAAGGCTCTGCTGCAGCGGGTTGTCGACGAGCAGGCGTCCATCACCGTGGCGCGGGCCAAAGTGCGCGCGAAGGGGGAATGGCGATGAGCAAGTCCGTCGCGACGCTTCTGAAGCTGCTCTTCGTCGTCGGGCTGATGTGGTGGGTGTTCCGCGGCATCCACTTCGAGGACCGCATCTGTCTCTGGAAGGGGCCCGGCGCGGCCCTGGTGCTCGAGCAGGAGCAGGTCGTCGAGATCGTCGGCCCGTGGAAGGACGACCCGATCCGCTACCGCAGCGCGGGCAGCGAGTCGGAGCGCAGCGTGCGCCGCGGCCTGCAGGAAGGCGGGCTCACGCTCACCGTCGAGCCCGGGTTCTTCACGTACTGGCACAACCTCGACGGGCTCCTCTTCGCACTCGGCGCGCTGTGCTACTTCCTGACGGTGCTCATCGCGGGCGCGCGCTGGTGGTGGCTCCTGCGCGTGAACGGCACCGACGTCTCCCTGCGCGAGACGCTGCGCTTCACGTGGATCGGAGTGTTCTTCAACTCGGTCGTGCCCGGTGCGACCGGGGGCGACTTGATCAAGGCGCTCTACATCATGAAGCGGTGTCCCGGCCACCGCGTGCAGGTACTGGTCTCGGTGATCGTCGATCGTGTGCTCGGGCTCGCGTCGCTCGCGCTGCTCGGTGCGCTGGTCGTCCTGCTGGACATCGGTTCGTTCCGTGCGGTCGCGATCGGCATCTGGAGCGTGATCCTCGGTGTCGGTCTGCTCGGTGTCGTCGCGTTCAGCCGTCGGCTGCGCCAGGCGCTCCTCGGGCCGCTGCTCTCGCGTCTGCCGCACGGACTCAGTCATCGCCTGAAGCTGGTCGATCAGGCGGTTTTCTTCTACCGCGACCACAAGAGCACGATCCTCGCGAGCCTGCTCGCGGGGATTCCGAACCACCTGGTCTCGGTCCTCAGCGTCGTGTTGATGGGCAAGGCCCTGGACATCGGGGTTCCGACCTTCGACTACTTCGTGCTGATCCCGGTGATCAACATCGTCTCGGCGATCCCGATCGGACCGAACGGCTGGGGCGTCGGCGAGACGCTCTACCACAACCTGTTCGGCACCTACTGCGCGAAGTACCTCGTCGGAGTCGCCAATGCGGCGGACGCGATGGGTACGCGAGGCGTCGCGCTGTCCGTGCTCTATCGCTTGCACCTGACGCTCTGGTCGCTGCTCGGCGGGCTGTTCGTGTTCTTCGAGAAGGACCGCGTCACGCGCGCGGACATCGAGACGGAAGTGGCGCTCGAAGAGAAGGACGACGTGGAAGGCGGCTCCTGACGCGGCTACCTTCCGCCGCCTCATGTCACTCCTCGTCGTCGGCTCGACTGCGTTCGACACCGTGGAAACGCCCCACGGTACGGCCAAGGACTGCCTCGGCGGTTCGTCGACCTACTTCAGTCTCGCGGCGCGTCTGTTCACGAAGGTCCGCCTCGTGAGCGTCGTCGGCCAGGACTTCCCGGCCCAGCACCGCAAGCTGCTGGAGGATCGCGGCGTCGATCTCGCCGGCGTCGAGACGAAGCCCGGCAAGACGTTCCGCTGGCACGGTCGCTACTCGGCCGACATGAACTCACGCGAGACGCTCGACGTGCAGCTCAACACGTTCGGTGACTTCAAGCCGAAGGTGCCGCCCATGTTCAGGAACACGCCGCACGTGTTCCTCGCGAATGGTTCACCCGGCACGCAGCGGTCCGTTCTCGACCAGATGGACGATCCGCGCTTCTGCGTCGCCGACACGATGGATCTCTGGATCGATCGCGAGAAGGCGGGGCTGCTCGAGCTGATGCGCCACATCGACGGCCTGATCGTGAACGACAGCGAAGTGAAGATGCTGACCGGCAGGACGAACCTGATCCAGGCCGGCCGGGCAGCGCTGGCGCTCGGCCCCAAGCTCGTCATCGTGAAGAAGGGCGAACACGGCTGCTTCGTGTTCTCCGAGCACTTCCACCACGCTCTGCCCGCGTATCCCACCGAAGACGTCGTCGACCCGACCGGGGCGGGCGACAGTTTCGCAGGCGGGTTCATGGGGTTCCTGTCGACGTGCGAGACGATCACGTCCGCGAACATGAAGCGTGCGGTGGCCTACGGCACGGTGACCGCGAGCCTCACTGTCGAGGGCTTCGGCGTCGACCGCATCGCAGCGGCCGACCGGCCGTCGGTCGAGCGGCGCTACCAGGAACTGCAGCAGTTCGTCTCCGGGACCTGACCGGGCCGACCGGTGCATCGCCGGCGGGGCACGGCTATCCTCTTCGCCCCCGATGACCTCGCTGCAGAGCTACGTTCGTGGTCAGTGGATCGCCGGCAGCGGCGATCCGGTGACCCTCCACGACCCCGCCACCGAAGCCGTGCTGGGGGACGTGCGTCCGGGCGGTATCGACCACGCGGTCGCGTTGCACCACGCACGGACCGTGGGTGGTCCGGCGCTCCGCGCGATGACGTTCGTGCAGCGGGCCGAGATGCTGAAGGCGATCGCGTCCCTGCTCCACGAACGGCGCGACGAACTCATCGAGATCTCGGGCCGGAACGGCGGAAACACGCGCGGCGACGCCAAGTTCGACCTCGACGGCGCTTCGGGCACACTCGCCTTCTATGCGCAGCTCGGCGCGTCTCTGCCGGCGGGAAACGTGCTTCCGGACGGCTCGGGCACGCAGCTCGGCCGCACGCCTCGCTTCTGGGGCCAGCACGTGCTCGTGCCGCGCCCTGGGGTTGCCGTGCACATCAACGCGTTCAACTTCCCGGCGTGGGGAATGGGCGAGAAGATGGCGTGCGCGCTGCTCGCCGGCGTCCCCGTGATCGAGAAGGCGGGCACGCCGAGTGCCATGCTCGCGCATCGCATCGCGCAGATCGTGGTCGAGAGCGGGAAGGTGCCGGAGGGCGCGTTCCAGTTCGTCGCCGGGTCCGTGTCGGGAATGCTCGACCACCTCGGCCCGATGGACACGGTCGCGTTCACCGGCAGTTCGGTGACCGGCGCGCTGATCCGCGGCAACAAGAACCTCGTCGCGAAGAACGTCCGCGTGAACATCGAAGCGGACTCGATCAATCCCGCGATCCTCGGTCCGGACGTCGAGAGCGGGACGGACACCTTGGAGCAGTTCCTCGCCAACGTTGCCGTCGACATGACGCAGAAGGCCGGACAGAAGTGCACCGCGGTGCGTCGCATCCTGGTGCCCCAGGCGATGGTGGCCGAGGTGGAAGAGTCGCTGATCGAACGGCTGCGCGCGGTTCGCATCGGCAACCCCCTCGACGGCGACGTCCGCATGGGGCCGGTGGCGAGCAAGGACCAGCTGCGCGACGTGCGGGCCGGCATCGATCGGCTCGCGGCAGTCGCCGACGTCCGGCTCGGTGGCTCGGCGCCGATGCAGGACAAAGGCTACTTCGTGTCGCCGACGCTGCTCCGGGCGCGGGACGCGGGTGCGCCGGTGATCCACGAACTCGAAGTCTTCGGTCCGTGCGCGACGATCGTCCCGTACTCGGGTGAAGTCGCCGCCGCGATCGACCTGTGCAACCGCGGCGGCGGCGGGCTCGTCGCGAGCGCTTACAGCGACGACCGTTCGTTCGTCGAAGCTCTGGTCGCGGGCATCGCGCCGTGGCACGGCCGTGTGTGGCTCGGCAGCGAGAAGACGCAGGGCCAGGCGCTCGGTCCGGGGGCCGTGCTCCCGGCGACGATCCACGGGGGGCCGGGGCGCGCCGGCGGCGGCGAAGAGCTCGGCGGTCTCCGCGGTCTGCATCCGTACCTGCAGCGCACCGCCGTGCAGGGCGACCGCGCGGTCGTCGCGCGATCGTTCGGCCTCGAGACCGGCTGATGCCGTGCGCTGGGCGGCGTCAGGACGGCGCGGTCACTGGATGACGCCGCCGCGTTCCGCGAACTCGGCGCTCTTCTGCTGGAAGCCCTTCTTCGCGTAGTCGCGCACTTCCTCGGTGATCTTCATCGAGCAGAAGCGCGGGCCGCACATCGAACAGAAGTGGGCGACCTTCGCGCCGTCCTGCGGCAGGGTCTCGTCGTGGTAGCTGCGCGCGGTCTCCGGGTCGAGCGCCAGGTTGAACTGGTCCTCCCAGCGGAACTCGAAGCGCGCCTTGCTGAGCGCGTTGTCGCGGTCCTGGGCGCCGGGATGGCCCTTCGCGAGGTCCGCGGCGTGCGCGGCGATCTTGTAGGTGATGACACCCTGCTTGACGTCGTCGCGGTTCGGCAGGCCCAGATGCTCCTTCGGGGTCACGTAGCAGAGCATCGCCGTGCCCATGCTGCCGATGATCGCGGCGCCGATGCCCGACGTGATGTGGTCGTAGCCCGGCGCGATGTCCGTGACGAGCGGGCCCAGCGTGTAGAAGGGCGCTTCGTGACAGACCGTGAGCTGCCGGTCCATGTTCTCCTTGATGAGGTGCATCGGCACGTGGCCGGGGCCCTCGATCATGGTCTGCACGTCGTGTTCCCACGCGATCTTCGTCAGCTCGCCCAGCGTCTCGAGTTCGCCGAACTGCGCTGCGTCGTTGGCGTCCTTCGTCGAACCCGGGCGCAGACCGTCGCCGAGCGAGAACGACACGTCGTAGCGCTGCATCAGCTTGCAGATCTCGCGGAAGCCCGTGTAGAGGAAGTTCTCTTCGTGATGGTGGAGGCACCACTTCGCCATGATCGAGCCGCCGCGTGACACGATTCCCGTGACGCGGTCCGCAGTGAGCGGCACGTAACGCAGCAGCACGCCGGCGTGGATCGTGAAGTAGTCGACGCCTTGCGACGCCTGCTCCTCGAGCACCTCGAGGTAGAGCTCGAGGTTCAGGTCCTCGACCTTGCCCTGCACGCGCTCGAGCGCTTCGTAGATCGGCACCGTGCCGATCGGCACGGGGCTGTTGCGCAGGATCCACTCACGCGTCTCGCGCAGGTTCTTGCCGGTGCTGAGGTCCATCACCGTGTCGGCTCCCCAGCGGATCGACCACTGCAGCTTCTCGACCTCCTCCTCGATGGAACTGCCGAGCGCGCTGTTGCCGATGTTGCTGTTGATCTTCACCAGGAAGTTGCGGCCGATGATCATCGGCTCGAGTTCCGGGTGGTTCCGGTTCGCCGGGATGATCGCGCGGCCGCGCGCCACTTCGCTTCGCACGAACTCCGGATCACAGTTCTCGCGGATCGCGCAGAAGCGCATCTCCTCCGTGACGATCCCGCGGCGGGCGTAGTGCATCTGCGAGAAATTCGTGTCGCCGCGGCGCAGTCGCGCGTCGATCCACGCCTGCCGCCGCTTCGGCAGTCCCTGCAGGGGCGAATGGCCCTGCGGTCCCGTGGTGTCGTAGACGCGCACGACCTCGCCGTTCGTCAGGCGGATGTCGCGCACGGGCACCTGCAGGTCACCGACCGCGAGCTTGTCGGAGTTTGGGAAGGACTCGTGGAGCGGGCGCAGGCCCTTCTGCGGAATGGTCGTCATGGCTGCTGTTTCCTACGCCGGCATGATCCGGATCAGGTACGAGGGGTGCATCTCAGCCCGCTTCGGCGGGCGCCCCCAAGCAGTGGGTGGGACAGGATCGCGAACGCGCTCTCCCCGCGCAAGACGCCCGGGCTCGCGTTCAGCGGCCGGGGCGCTGTCGCGGCAGGGGCGGCGGCGGCTCCTCAGGTTCCGCGGGAGGTTCCATCGCCGGGGGTGTGGTCGCTTCGGCGGGAACTCCGCCTTCGGTCGGCGACACGGCGGGCACAGGAAGGCCGTGGGCGCCCGTCGGCTCCGTGGCAGTGTCGGCCGGGGCGCCGTGCGATTCGCGCAGGGGACGCAGCGAGAACACGGTGCGGAGGTCGTCGGGAACGGTCTCGCCGAGCCACTCGATGGCGGTGCGCGACAGGCGCAGCGAGTGCGACGTCTCGGCCGCCTGAGCGAGCTGGCTGCCGCGGAAGAACATGTGCACGACGAACAGGCCGAAGAGCACGACGCACGCGCCGGTCGCGACGCCGAGTACGCCGCCGCCGAGCCGATCGAAGAAGCCGAGTCCCGCCTTCTGCGCCAGCTTCTGCACGAACATCGCCAGGAGGCTCAGCACGATCAGCACGCCGAGGAAGACGAGCACGTAGGCGAGGTAGAGCGTCGTCTCTGGCGTGTCGATCGGCGCCGGGCTGTCGCTGCCACCGACGGCGGGTGTGCGCGCGAGGAAGGCGCCGACGTCGGCGCCGAAGCGACCGGCCAGCGCGTAGGCGGCGGCGAGGATCGCGATCCGGCTCACCTGCCAGATCAGGCCCTTGAAGATCCCGAGCACGAAGAACACCACGAGCACGGCGAGTGCGGTCCGGTCGACCCAGCCGAGCATCTCCAGCTGCTGGACGACTTCGGGGGCGGCGACGGGCGCTGGATTCTGCGGGAACGCGAGCACACCGGGATCATGCCACGGACCGCACGGGGTGCCATGAGGGAAAGCCCGCGCGTCGCGTTGCTTTCGCCGCGGAACGGGGTCACGCTACGCGCGATGGGTCCCGACGACGCTCGCCCGATCGAAGCCGCACTCGCGAAGCTGACCGAACGCTTCGCGGCCGATTCGCATCTTCGCGCCGAGATGCAGAGGGCGCGCCGTCAGTACTTCGGCGAAGCGGTGCCCGGACGCCCGGGTGCCGATGCCAAGGAGCAGCGGTTCCTCGAGTGGTTCGCGCTGGAGCGCGAGAGCGAAGTGCTCGGCGCGGTTCCGATCGACGTGCCGAAGTTCGGCCGGGATGCTGCGTCGCTCGCGGGGTCGACGGTCGGGGTTCTGCTCGTCGTCGCGGCCGACGACGATGGTGCGGAAGCGGAGGACCTGCAGGACGGCGAGTCGTTCGACCTCGTGGTTCCCCGCGCATCGCTGCGCCCGGGCGATCTGCTGGTGGGGAGGCTGTTCCCGACCGAGAACGGGCGATGGACGCCGTCGGCCGCCGCGGCGGTGTTCCGCCCCGGCGGTGGGATCGGCGAAGCCTTCCGCCGCGACCTCGCCCGTGCCGGGCTCGAACGCCGGCTGTTCCAGGTCGAGATCGAACACCTGCTCCTCCGCAGGACCGATCAGGCACCGAGTCCGACCGCGCGCCCCGCGGCGCCGCTCGACACCGTTCCCCTCGAACACCTCGAGGCGCGTCTCGAGTCGCTGCTGCAGAAGACCGACGGGCGCTGGTCGGTGACGCGCGTCAGCCAGGACCTCGCGGCCTCGGATCGGCCTGGCCAGGTGATGGGACCGCTGCTCGACCAGCTCGCGTTCGACACGTCCGTCGATCTCGATGCGACGCGACGCGTCCTTCTCGAGATATGGAACGCGCACCATCGTGACGCCGCGGACGCGGCGGGCGGCCCGGTGCAACTGCCGCCGGGGGAAACGCTCGGTGAGCAGCTCGTGCGGACGCTGGACGAAGGGCTGCGTCGGCATCAGGACGTCGAGGACCTGTTCGCCCAGCTCGAACGCATGGCCGGATTGGATCCCGGGGCGAGTGACGACGAGGAGAACCCGTTCGATCACGACGAAGACGATGCCGACGCGGAGAGCGACGGTGCCGGGCTCACTCAGGGCGCAGCCGCTGGCAACCTGGGGCCGCTCGTGCAGGAGTACTTGTGGGAGACCGGTCGCGAGCAGGAGCCGGCGGCGGGCACGTTGCAGCTGTTCGTCGAGCTGCAGGGCAATGCCGCGGTGCCGCACACCGACCTAGAAGCCGTGACCGGTGCGGATGTCATGCGCCTCCTGCTGCACTGCTACCTCGGGGCCGAGCCCGCGGCGCGCACCGCGGCCGTGCACGCCGCGGTCGGCGAAGTGCAGCGCTTCCTCGAATGGGCGGTGCAGGTGCACGAGATCGATCTCGCCCACGTGATGCGCGAGAGCCGAGGCGGGATCGTCGAGCAGGTGGAGCGGCTCCAGGCTGCAGGACTCGCGCTGTCGACGTCCGTCGTCGGCGGGAAGCCGCGCATCGTCGAGATCGAGGAGATCGGGCCGAACGGGTTCGGTGTGCGCGACGACGACGGCGGGCATCACTGGATCGACGCGCCGGCGCCGACGCTCGGGCTGCTGCGTGCGGGGGACCTGCTTCTCGGGATCCTCGACGCGGTGGATCGCCGCGCCAGGCTGCGCGGGCTCGTCGTGGTCCTGCCGGCCGACGCGCGCGCGATGATGGAGTGAATCCGATCCCAACGTCGCTTCCGCCTGCGCGGTGAGGACCGTGCGTCAGCGGTCGATATGCGGTTCGGAGGCACTGCGCCGATGGGTTGGGAGACCGCGCTCGATCGTCTGTTGCTGCAACAGGTCCATTCTGCCGAGAAAGGGGAACAGAAGGCCGAGTCGGTGCGCCAGCAGGTGCTCGACTACCGAAGCCTCGGCGGGCAGCGGCCGGGAGCGCACTTCCTGTGCGGCTATGCGCGGGTGCTGCTCGGCGTCGACATGCCCGCGTCGAGTGGCGATGCCACGGGCCGCCGCTGGGAGCTCTTCGGGTCGCTGCGCGGCCTGGATCGCAAGGGCGAGAGGGAACGCATTGCCGAGACTCTCCAGGATCCGCAGGCGTTGCTGGACCTGCTGAGCGACAGTTCGGTCGCCGGCAACGTGCTGCCGCTCGTCGTGCGTTCGCTGTTCTGGTCGGGTGACCTGAAACTCGCGGTGCGTGCGATCCAATACCTCGCGGCCGAACCTGGTGCCGCGGAGCTCGAGACGATCGTGGATGCCGCGGTCACCGACCTCCTGGGCCGCCTCGAGAACCGCGTCGATTCCGACGACCAGGAGAGCACTGCATCGATCCTCGGGAAGATCCTCGGCATGGCGGGATTCGATCGTCTGCCGACCGACGTGAGGTCTGGCTACCACCGCGCCTTGGCAGAACGGCTGCTCGCGGCGAGCGAATGGGCGCTCGCGATCGAAGCGGCGGAGCGCGCGGAGGATCTTGCTGGCGCTCATGTTCGTCTTGCCAGCTCGGCGGCTCTCGTCGCCGCGCTCGCGGAGCTTCGGCAGCACGACGCCGCCGCCGTCGCACCGCGGCAGGAGCGGCCGGAACGCGCGGCTGCGTTGCGCCGGCTGCAGCACGTTGCCGAGGAGCCCGAGCAGGCGGCGCCCGAGTCGGTGTATCTGCGAAGCCTGCTCGCCTACGAGGCGGGCGATCTCCAGGCCGCCGCGCGCGGTTTCGATCGAGCCATCGCGGGACTGCGTCGGCTGGAAGGTCGCGACGTGCTGCTGCGCGACCGGGCGCGTTTCTTCCAGGCCGCTGCATTGCTCGCCGCGGGCGATGCCGCCGAGAGTTCTCGCGCGTTGCGCCTGATGGAGCAGGCGCTCGAGACGGTGAAGCCCGACCTGGAGAGCTTCTACGCCGTGCACGAGGCGCTGAAGAAGCTCGACCGCCGGTTGTCGCTGCGCTTCCTCGATGCCGTCGACGTCGGTCGTGGTTCGTCGCCGGACCAGCTCTTGTTCGTTGCCCTCGAATACCTCTCGCTGGGGGAGGCGCAGCCAGCCGCCTTCGCAGCGCGTCGTGTGCTCGAAGTCGCCGTCGACCTGGACCAGCGCATCGATGCTCTGCGCGTCGTGCTGACCGCCCACAACATGCTCGGGGAACGTGAGGAGTCGCGCGCTTGCTATGCCGAGATGCGTGAACTTCTGCAGCAGCGCGGCAAGTTCGACGTGCTCGAGAAGCTGTTGCGCAACGAGGACTTCGTCGGCCAGGCGCTCGACCACGTGGAGATCAAGGTCGAGCTGGCGGCGGTGTACGAGGAGATGGAGGGGCGCGACTACGACCGCGCTCAGCTGCTCGTGTCGATCGCGAGATCCCTGCGGGCCAGGAAGGACGTCGAGTCCCTGCAGCAGGCACACGGCCTCCTGCAAGAAGTCGCTTGCGGCTTCCCGGAGCTGGCGAAGGACGACCTCGCGGCCCTCGAGAAGCTGCTCGAGCTGAACGACCAGGCACCGGCGGACGGCGAAGGCGGCAAGGACGCCGCCGCCGCGCTGGGGAAGAGCCTGGGGCGGCCGCCCCGGATCCTGGTCGTCGGCGGCAACGAGCGCCAGCGCCGTCACCATCCGAGGCTCGAAACCCTCGGCAAGGAATGGGGCCTCGCGACCGAGTGGCTGATGACGAACTACACGTCGCCGCAGAAGGTCGTCGGCACGATCGCCGACCGCATCCGCCACGGCCTCGACGTTCTGCTCCTGCTCCACTGGAACCGCCACGAAACGACCGAGCCGGCCCTCGAGCTCGCCCGGTCGGCTGGAGTGCCGGCGCGCACGGTGCACTATGCGGGTTTCACGAGCCTGCAGGTCGCGCTGGGGGAACAACTGGCGCGCCTCGCTGCTGCCGCGCCGACGGTGGCGACCATGGGCAGGGGGCGCAAGGGCGGTTGACCGTCCGGGCCGGTGATCCACGGCATGCACCAGCCCCGAGTCCGCCCGTGCCTCCCCCTCGCGTAGTTCCGATAAGATATGTTATGTAAAGCAAGGCGGGGGAGTGCGCTCAGGATCGCCGACGGCCGCCCGGCACCCATGCCATGCCCAGCCAGGCCGTGAAGTCCGGCGATACGAGCCCGATCAGGTCCTCGCCGAAGCCGATCTCGAGGCTCGTGTCCTGATCGAGCTGGAACCGACCGCCAACCCACAGCAGGCACTGTTCCCTGTCCGTCGTCGGGATGCGCAGCCGGCGGAGCGTCGACGTCTCCCACTCGACCTGCACGAGCGCGGTCAGCAGGGCGCCGAGCGGCACTTCGGCCGCGAGCCCCGCCGACGTGACGTCGGCGAACTCGAGGCGCTCGGACGACGCCCCCGACGGCTGCGCAACGGCCCGCGGCGCCCGCGGCGATCCGGCAAGGGTGTGCTGCGCGTGGCCATAGAACCCGGCTCCGAGCGCGTGGTGTTCGAGCACGATCCCGGCCGCGAAATCGACTTCGCCATTTCCATAGCCGCGGTCCTGGTCTCCGGTCGGCAGCTCGATGCCGCCCCGAATGGCGACGCCGAGTCCGTCCGCCGGGTCTGCGATCTGCCACGCCAGGGTCAGCGGCAGATCGAGCGGCGTCCAGGCCGCCGGTTCGACGCGCCATACGTCCTGGCCCGACCGTTGGGCCAGGATCTCGAACGCATCGCGCGGGCTGCCTTGCCGGTTCTGGTCCGGCAGCCCGAACGTGTCGTGGAAGTCGATCACGAACGAGTCGAGGAAACCGCCCGACGTGTGCGCGAACGGCACCTCCAGGCCGAACTCGAGGCCGCTGCCCAGCCCGGCGCGCACGGCAGCCGCCGCGCGCAGGTACTCGCCGTCCATGGTCCAGGTCGCGCCGTTCGGCCCGGTCCCCGACAGAAACAGGTTCGAGTAGGCGGCGTCGCCGCGAACCATGACGCGACCGCTCGGCAGCGAGCGCGCGCCGGTCGTCGGCAGGTGCAGCACCGTCAGCTGGGCCGGATGCTGGTTGCGCACCGGCATCGGGCCCTGCAGGTCCGGATTCGCGACGCAGGCAGCCGACACCATCGGTATGACGAAACGAATCGGGAAGCGCGCCGGCACGGTGCCAAACTAGCGCCGCTGCGAGGCCGCGCCACGCCGGAATTCCGCCACTCTCGGCGACTCGTGCGCGCGCTGCGGTTTCCGGAGCCGCGTTCCTCGCTACACTGCCGCGCCTTGTTCCAGCACTCAAAGAAGCTCGTTTCCGCGACGTTCGTCGCGATCTCGTTCGCCGCGTGCGCCGACGGCGGCAAGGAGGACCGGCCGCAGAGCGAGGTCCAGATCACGGCGCAGCACCACATGTACGGCTTCCGCAGCCTGCGCGGGTTCGGCACGTTCCCGGTGCAGCCGTCGGTTGCGTTCTCGGACCGCGGCAAGCTGAACCTGTTCAGCGACAGCACCTACACCATCACGCGTACGTCGGGCACGTCTGCTGCAGATCGCTACGCGCTCGCCAAGGACGGCGCATTCTCCGTCTTCGTGACGGGCAGCGGCAGCGAACCGTCGGTGGTGTTCCGCGGCGCGTACGGACTGATCGCCCCCGCCCCCGAGTTCTGCTTCACCGACCGGGTCTCCACCACCTCGTCGCCGTCCGTCGGACTCTACTACGGCACGCGCATCGTGCAGGGCCAGGTCGAACTCGAAGGCGCCTGGCACGTGCTCTCCCTGCACGCGGTGTTCGGCCAGGTGCTGCAGTCGCCGGAGAACGTGGCGCGTGGCGCATTCGGCGGCGTGTCGATCACGGCCGGCGCGGCGGGGACGCTGCGCACCATCAGCGGCATGGGCACCCAGGGCACGAGCGGCCTCGTCTTCGGCGGCACGATCCAGAACGTGCTAGACGGCGGCGGCAACGGCGACGGCACCTGCAATCTCGAGGTCTCCTACCAGGTCGGCGCGCAGGCCGTCGACACGCGTCCGATGCAGGCCGTCGCGACTTCGAACCTCGTGCTCGCCCTCGACGAGGACGAAACCGACGGCGAGGCGGGCATGTTCTTCCTCGTGCGCAAGTTCGATCCTCCCGCCACTCCGGTGGACTCCGCGCGGGTGGTCGGCACGTTCCTCGTCGGCGGGCACACGTTCTTCGTGAATCCCACGAACTGCGGCTCCGACTCGTTCGTGGGCCTCGTGACCCTCGGACTCGCGGGCTCTTTCCGGCTCGAGGCGACGGGTGCGTCCGGCGCGGACTTCACCTACACCGGCAGCTACACGCTCGCGACGGACGGTGCACTCACGATCACCATCCCGGGCACCGGCGAGACGTGGCACGCCGCGATCGACCGGGGCTACCAGACGCTGCTGTTCGTCGACGACTTCGTCGAAGTGCGCGCGAACAACATCCCCGAGCTCAACCTCGGGTTCGGTGTGCGGCAGAAGACCACGTGAACGGCGCGCGCTGCGGGGCGAGCGGGTTGTCGCTTCCAAGGCCGGCGGGCCGTGCGCATGATCGCGGCAGTGAGCACCGTCCCCGTCATGTCGATCGACCTGCCGTTCTGCAAGCGCATCGGCCGCGGCAAGGTCCGTGAGATCTTCGAGCTCGGCGGCGACCTCTTGCTCGTCGCGTCCGATCGCATCTCCGCGTTCGACGTCGTGATGAACGAGGGTGTGCCGGGCAAAGGTCGGGTCCTCACCGAGACCTCGGCGTTCTGGTTCCGGCACTTGCGCGATGTGTGCCCGAACCACCTCGTCTCCACGGATGTCGACAGCTGGTCGGACGTGCCTGCCGCCCACAAGCCCGTCTTGCGCGGCCGGACGATGCGGTGCCGTCGATGCGAGCCGATGCCGGTCGAGTGGGTCGTGCGCGGCAACCTCACCGGCTCCGGCTGGAAGGACTACCAGCAGCACGGAACCATCAGCGGCGTGTCCCTGCCGAAGGGCCTTCTCCACGCGAGCGAGCTCGATCCGCCGATCCTGACGCCGTCGACGAAGGCGGAGTCGGGGCACGACGAGCCCATCTCGTTCGCGCGCGTGGTGGAGATGGTCGGCAAGGAGCACGCCGAGGCCGCGCGTCGGGCGGCGTTGCGTCTGTTCGAGAAGGGGCGCGAACACGCGAAGTCGCGCGGCATCGTGATCGCGGACACGAAGTTCGAGTTCGGCGTGCTGGACGGGCAGGTGATCCTGATCGACGAGTGTCTGACGCCGGACTCGAGCCGCTTCTGGCCCGCGCACGAAGTGAAGCCCGGCGCGACCCCGACGTCGTTCGACAAGCAGTACTTGCGCGACTGGCTCATCGGCACCGGCTGGAACAAGACTCCCCCGCCGCCCACCCTGCCGCCCGAGGTGGTCGCGAAGACCGCAGCCACCTACCTCGACATCCAGAAGCGGCTCACTGCGTGAGTGCACGCATGGGTCCGGCTCCGCTGCCTGCCACGATCGCCTGGTCCGGCGGACTCGACGGACATCTGGAGATCCTCGACCAGACTCGTCTCCCCCACGAATGCGTCGTGGTCCGCTGCGACGACGTCGACACCGTGATCGACGCGATCGTTCGTCTGCGGGTTCGCGGCGCTCCGGCCATCGGTGTCGCGGCCGGCTATGGCCTCGTGCTCGGCGTGCGCGCGCTGAATCCGTTGCCGAATGCGTTCGTCGACGCGACGCGCACGATCGCTGCCCGGCTCATGGCGGCGCGTCCGACGGCGGTGAACCTGCAGTGGGCCCTCGATCGCGGGATTGCCGCTGCCAGGTCCGAGCCGTCGGTCGAGCGGCTGCTGCACGAGGCGCGGACCATCCACGAACAGGACGCTGCCGCCTCCCGGGCGATGGCCCGCCACGGGCACGCCCTCGTGCGTGATGGAGCGACGGTGCTGACCCACTGCAACACGGGCCGGCTCGCGACCGCGGGCGACGGCACCGCCCTCGCCGTTTTGTTCGCCGCGTGGCAGAGCGGCGCCCGATTCCGCGTGCTCGCGACGGAGACGCGCCCCCTGCTGCAGGGTGCGCGACTGACCGCGCTCGAATTGCACGCCGCCGGGATCCCGGTCGAACTCGTCGTCGACGGCGCCGTCGCCGGTCTGGTTGCCAGGGGAGGAGTGGACGTCGCGTTCGTCGGTGCCGATCGGGTGGCCGCGAACGGGGACTTCGCCAACAAGGTGGGCACGTACGGGATTGCCCTGGCGTGCGCCGCGCATCGGGTGCCGTTCCACGTCGTCGCGCCGACGTCGACGTTCGACCCGCGAATCCCCGACGGCGCTCGGATCCCGATCGAAGAGCGCGATGCCAACGAAGTCTTGGCCGTCGCGGGCAACCGCGTCGCCGCGTCGGGAGTCGGTGCTCGCAATCCTGCCTTCGACGTGACGCCAGCGCGACTCGTGAGCAGTTTCGTGACCGAGCGCGGTTGCGTCGAGGCGCCCTACGACGTGGCGATCAAGGCCCTGTTCGCCACGGGCCGATGAGGGCGCCATGGTCAGTGCCACGAAGAAGCCCCCGAAGGCCGGGCGGCAGAAGAGTCGCCGTGCGCCGGCGAAGAGCCGAGCGAAGAAGTCCGCGCCGCGGGTCGACGACGGGCTCGACGACATCGCCAGCCCGGAGCGTTCCGCCCCCGCACTTGCCGAGGTCGACGCGGAAGTGCTCGAGTTCATCGAGGCCGTCGATCGCTTCAAGAAGCAGCACGGCCGCCCCTTCCCGAGCTGGAGCGAGGTGCTCCTGATCGTGCGGCAGTTGGGCTACCGCCGCGACTGACGCGACGCGCGGGCGCGGGTCACTCGATCCAGCCGCGCCAGCTCGCGATGCCGAGCAGCAGCCCGCCGGCGATCCGATACCACGCGAACGGCGCGAAGGTGTTTGCGCGCAGGAATCGGACGAACGGCCGCACCACGACGAGCGCGCTCAGGAATGCGACGACGGTCGCGGTGCACAACGGCAGTACGACGTCGCTGGTCAGCAGATCGCGGTGCTTCACCAGCTTCCACAGCGACGCGCCGTAGAGGATCGGGAGGCCGACGAGGAACGAGAACTCCGCAGCCGCGGTGCGGGAGAGCCCGAGCAGCAGCGCACCGCCGATCGTGGCGGCAGAACGGCTCGTTCCCGGCACCAGTGCGAGGCATTGGAACAGGCCGATCCAGAGCGCTGTCCGGTACGACATCTCCGGCAGTTCGCGGCCGAGCGCCCCGCCGCCGCCGACGAACCTCTCGAGCCAGAGCAGGAGCACACCGCCGCCAACCATCGTGAGGGCCACCACCGCCACCGAGAACAAGTGACCGTCGATCCAGTCGTCGGCGAGGAGCCCGAGCACCGCAGCCGGCATGGCTGCGACGACGATCTGCAGGAGGAGGTTCGGCGAGCCGGCCGCCGGGCGCAGGATCGTGCGGGCGGCGTCGAACAGGCGCTGCCAGTAGATGACGAGGATCGCCGTGATCGCTCCCATCTGGATGCCGATCGTGAACACGTTGCCGAGCGGCGAGTCGTGCAGGCCGAGCAGGCTCTCGGCGACGATCAGATGGCCTGTGCTCGAGATCGGCAGGAACTCGGTGAGTCCCTCGACGAGGCCGAGCACCAGCGCGTCGAACAAGGAGATCGGCGGCGCGCCGGCGAGCAGCGCGGCCGGTGTCACAGCACGGAGCCCGGCGCGCGGTACGGGATTCCGAACGCTTCGGCGACACCCTGGTGCGTGCATGCGCCCGCGAGCACGTTCGCCGCGGTGCCGAGCACCGGATCCGCAGCCGCGGCCTTCGCCCCCATGCCGGCCAGCCGCTTGGCCCATGGACCGGTCGCGTTCGTGAGGCCGAACGTCGACGTTCGCGGCACCGCGCCCGGCATGTTCGCGACGCAGTAGTGCAGGACACCGTCGACGACGTAGGTCGGGTCCGCGTGAGTCGTCGGCTTGCACGTCTCGATGCAGCCACCCTGGTCGACAGCGACGTCGACGATCACGGCGCCTTCCTTCATCGTCTTCAGGTCGTCCTTGCGGATGAGGCGCGGTGCACGCGCGCCTTGCACCAGCACCGCACCGATCACGAGGTCGGCGTGGAGGATCTGTTCACGAATCGCGATCGGCGAGCTGTGCAGCAGCGTGACGTTCGCAGGCATCACGTCGCTCAGGTAGCGCAGGCGATCGAGGTCGATGTCCATCAGGCGAACGTCGGCGCCGAGGCCGGCCGCCATCTTCGCCGCGTTCGTGCCGACGACACCACCGCCGAGGATGAGCACCGTCGCGGGTTCGACCCCCGGGATGCCACCGACCAGGATGCCGCGTCCGCCGTGGTGCTTCTCGAGGCACACCGCTCCGACCTGGACCGCCATGCGACCCGCGACTTCGCTCATCGGCGTCAGCAGCGGCAGCGTGCCCTTGTGGATCAGCGTCTCGTACGCAAAGCAGTGTGCTCCCGACTTCAGCATCGCGTCCGTCAGTTCGCGGCTCGCGGCAAAGTGGAAGTAGGTGAACAGGAGCTGTCCCTTCTTGATGAGCGGGTACTCGGCAGGCAGCGGCTCCTTCACCTTCACGATCATGTCGGCCTGGCCGTAGACCTCGGCAGCCGAGTCGACCATCGTCCCACCGGCGCGCTGGAAGGCTTCGTCGGTGACGCCGGCGCCGAGGCCCGCGGTCTTCTGGACGAGCACCTTGTGCCCGCCTCCGACGAGTTCCATCACCATCGCGGGCACCGCGCCGACGCGGTTCTCTTGGGCTTTGATCTCCTTGGGGACGCCGATGATCATCTTGTCTACGACTCCTGCTCGAACGGGGAAAACGAGGGCGCGGACGATAGCGAGCAGGCTGCTCGCCCGCGAGCGTCGTCCGGAGTCCTCGCCACAGCGCCCTATGCGCAGGCGTCGCGCAGCCGTTGTTCGAGATGGACGCGTTCGCCGGCCGGCAACCCGGGCACTGCCCGGAACGTGACTTCGACGCTGTCCCGCCCGCACCGCACCGTGGGCTCGGGTCGGTGGAGCACCCGTGGATCGTCGGCCAGCACGTGCAGCGCCGCCTGCATCGCGCGCGTGGGGTCGTCGGTGCGGATGTGGCACACAGTGCCCTCCGGCGGTTGTCGTCGCGGCGGGGCGGCTCCCGCGACTGCGGGGTGCAGCAGTTCGTCGTCGAGGACGACGAAGTCTCCCTCCACCTCGGATCCGTCGCCCGGTGGTCCCGCCGGGCCGGCAACTTCCTGGGCCGCGGCCTCGCGCTCACTTGCCGGCAATTCCGTGGGGTTCGCATGCGACTCGCGCAAGCGCCCCACGGCTTCGCCGAGAAGCGCCGCTGCGGCCCAGATTTCCTGCACGTCCCGCGGTGCCGCTTCGACCTCGGGCCGCGCGAACGTGCTTGCTGCCGCCGCCGATTCGCCGCCCGCCTGTCGTCGGAAGCGCGCCGCCCAGGCGACGCCAAGGCCCGCCACGGCGGCCGCTGTGCCCACCCACCACCATGCGGCCAGTGTTCCTGCGCGTCGCCGCGGAGAACCGACGGCACCGACCGACTTCGGCGCAGGGTCCGTCGCGGTGGACGGCGCGCCCGGCGCGGTGTGGTTCGCCGGTGGTGCGACCGGCAGGCCATCGATGCGCTTCAAGAAGTCCTCGAGCCGGTCCGCGGTGTGGTCGAGCGCCTTCTGCAGCAAAGCCTCCGTTTCACGCTGTCGCGCGTTCTGCTCCTTCAGCGCGGTTTCGAGCCGTTGCAGCCGTGCCGTGAGCGCATCGCTCTCGTCGCGTCGCGCAGCCGAAGTCGACTCGACGAGGAGCTGGCTCCAGCGCTGCAGTTCCTGCGTCAACGCGAGCTGCTTCTCGGCGAGTTCTCGCTGTTCCGAAGCGAGGGCATGCATGGCTTCGCGCATCGGCTGCAGGACGGCGGACCAACGTGCGGCCTCGTCCGCGGCGGATGCGCGTGGCTCGCCGGGTGAACTCCGCCGGAGCGTCTCGCGCAGCGCGCGCACTTCCGCAGCGATCTCGCTGTCCGCTGTCGGTCCGGGATCCGTGCACGAAGCCGCGACAACAACGAGGAGGATCGCGCCGAGTCTCATCGCAGGGCTCCCGGCCGGCGTTCGACGAGGAACGACGCGAGGGCGTCACCCGACCAGCGGAGCCGTCGCGGTCCTGCCACCACCGAACCCCGCAGCACCCGCAGCTCGGCGTCGACGAGATCGATCGGCAGTTGACCGGGACAGGCAACCGACGCCGTCGGGTTCGCGATCCACAGCGGCACGATTGCGCGCGGCTCGGACGCGGGAACGGGGAAGCGCACGTGGAGAGGCGACACCGCACGGTACACCGTGCCCGAACGGTCGTCCCATTCGGGCGCGAGCCCGCGCGTCGGCAGCTCGAGAAGGACCTGCGGTTCCGAGGCGGCGCTGGACATCAGCATCACGGTCGGCACGAGCGGAATCTGCACGTAGCCGCGCAGGCGGCCGTGCGGCCCGAGCGCGATCGTTTCGCGAGCGGCGACGTGCACCGGCAGTCGCGGCGCGCGCAACGCGAGCGCGAGGTCGTTGCCGGGGGCCACGCCGAGCGCGAAACGTCGCGCTTCGCGCCCGTCGGTCCAGAGCAGCGACAGACCGCCGCGCATGCCCTCGAGCACGAGTTCGTGCGCTCCGCACTGGACCCGGGTTCC
Source organism: Planctomycetota bacterium (assembly GCA_016794565.1). Lineage (GTDB taxonomy): Bacteria > Planctomycetota > UBA1135 > UBA1135 > UBA2386 > JAEUHQ01. Next base: position 57,814 of record JAEUHQ010000059.1, read on the forward strand.
CGCCCCGCGAACTGGCCGCGGTAGCGGCGTCGACAATGCGACGAATGCGGGTTCTCGGTCCATGGAGCGGCGCGCAGGGTAGCCGGAACGGCAGGCGTGCGGGAGACGCCCGCGCTTCGCGCGGGGTCCGCGGCGCCCGGAGGCGCCGGAAATGGGTCTTGCTTCCCGACGCGTGCTTGCCATGATGCCGCGCCTCGCAACCGGGCGTTTAGCTCAGTTGGCTAGAGCATCAGCTCGACAAGCTGAGGGTCGCAGGTTCGACTCCTGCAACGCCCACCACTCTCCAGTTGCGAAGCCGCCGCGTCGACCACGCGCCCGACGGTCGGATTGACGCGTCGCGAACGCTCTTCGTGCCCCTCGGCGAAGTTCGGCTCCGCAGTTGTCGCTGCGGTCGGAATCGCGGACGACCCGCCCCGTGTCATGGGCTGATCGTGCTGCCGCGCGGGCTCGCCGCGTCACGCTTCCTACGCTGCCACGGGGAGCAGCGCCCAGGGGAGCACCGCCGGATGCATCGGTCAGGCGACGCGAATCTGCTTGGTGCGCCCGCGGCGGGCCACTTCGGCGCGCAGTGCGTCGGCTCGGGAGCAGCGAATGGCGCGCCCGATCACCGGGGCGAGGAAACAGGAAGCGAGGCACCAGCATCCGACTACGGCGGTAACGGACATCGAACCTCCTGAGGTGGGCATGTCGCGTTACGCGCCGCGCGAAGTGAGGTGGCTCGCCGAAATCCGCGATTCCCGCAGGTTTCTCGCCGAACCGTCCGACGGCACGCCGCGGCCCGGTGGCACCGGGTCAGACGAGACGCAGCTGCGAGCGCTTGTGCCGGACGATCTCGCCTTCGTGCAGGAAGACGACGTCCTCGGCGATGTTCGTCGCGAGATCGGCGATGCGCTCCACCTGCCGCGACGTCGACAACGTCAGTACGGCGGCGTCGATGGCTTTCGAATCCTCGCGCATGCGATCCTGCAGCACCTCGAACATGCGACGTTGCGCGGCATCGACGGCGAGGTCGTCTTCGAGGACCTGGCGAGCCAGACGCGAATCCTCGCGAGCGAGGCACTCGAGGGACTTCTTCGCCATGCCGAGTGCCATGGTCACCATCTGCGGGAACTCGACGGGGAGAACGAATGCGGGCAGCGAAGACATCTGCAGCGCGCGCGCCGCGATGCTCGCGGCGGCGTCGGCCATGCGCTCGAGATCGTTGTTCACTTTGAGCACGGCGACGACGAAGCGCAGGTCGCCTGCGACGCAGTGGTGAAGCGCCAGCGTCTTCAGGCACTCCTCCTCGAGTCGGACTTCGGCTTCGTCGACGTCGCGGTCGCCGGCCACGACGCTCTGAGCCAGCGCGGCATCGCGGTGCAGGAACGCGTTCGTTGCGTTCGCCAGCGTGTTTTCGACGAGCGATCCGAGCTGGAGCAGGCGCTTGCGCAGGGCGTCGAGATCGCGATACAGGTGCAGACTCATGGCGTGTCCTCCGTACGAGAGCGCGGCAATGTGACCCAGAACTTGCTGCCTTGGCCGAGGGTACTCTGAACCCCCACGTCGCCACCAAGATTGCGGACGGTGTGTTTCACGATCGACAAGCCGAGCCCGGTACCGCCGAGATCCCGGGAGCGGGCGCGGTCGACACGATAGAAGCGCTCGAAGACGCGCGCCTGATCTTCGAGAGACAAACCGATCCCCGTGTCCGCGACTTCGAGGCGGACGAGGTCCGGGGTCCGGTCCACACGAACGGACACCGTGCCGCCCCCCGGCGTGTACTTGATCGCGTTGTCGATCAGATTGCCGGCCACCTGCCGCAGGGCTTCACGATCTGCGCGGACCAGCGCGGCGTCCTCGGGCAGCGTCGACTCCAGGTGCAGCCCGCGCTGGTCGGCGAGTTGCACGAGGTCGCGGATCGTGTCGCGGACGACCGCTGCCACGTCGCACGGTTCGCGTGCCTGATCGACCGCGTTGTCCTCGTCGAGGCGCGAAAGCGTGAGCAGGTCCGCGACGAGCGTGCTGAGTCGTTCCGTCTGCCGGGCGATGCGGCCGAGGAAGCGGGCGCGCGTCTCGGCCGGCATCTCGGCGTCGTCGAGCATCGTCTCCACGAAGCCCTGGATGGCCGCGAGGGGAGTCTTGAGTTCGTGCGACACGTTCGCCACGAAGTCTCGGCGCAGCGATTCGAGTCGTCTGATTCGGCTCTGGTCGTCGATCGCGACGACGAGACCTCCTCCCGGCAGGGAGTGCACCCGTACTGCGAGCACCAGGCCCTCGTTCGCGGTGTCGTCGAGTTCGAATTCGACGACGCGGTGCTCGCGCCGGCACTCACCCAGGGCCGCTTCGAGACGTGGCCAGGGGACGACGTCCTGCAGGAGGCGATTCCTCAGATCGCCCGGCAACGACGCGAGGCGGCGCGCTGCTTCGTTCGCTGCGACGATCGCGCCGCGTTCGTCGACCACGACGAGACCCTCGCTTGCACCGGACAGTCCGGCGACGAGCCGTTCCACGAGATCGGCGAGGCGCGTGTTGTCCTCGGTTGCCGCGCGCAGGGTCAGCTCGCGCCGGCGCGCGGTGCCCCGACTGCGCTGCCACGCCAGGGCGAAGCAGGCGGCGACTGCGAGAAGTGCCAAGGCCACCCAGGTCATGGCAGCCGCCTCACCGGGCATGCACGGGCACGGGTCTCGTTCGCCCGCCGGCCGTTCACTTCAAGGCTTCCGCGAAGCGGTAGCCGACGCCGCGCACGGTCTCGAGGATCGCCGCGTGGTCGCCGAGCTTCTGCCTCAGGGCGCGCACGTGCACGTCGATGTTGCGATCCGTGACCAACGCGTCTTCGCCGATCACGCGGCTCAGCAAGTGGGCGCGCGGGAACACGCGGCCCGGGTGCGAGGCGAGGAAGTGCAGGAGGCGCATCTCGGTGGGCGTCAGGCTCAGGAGCTGTTCGTTCAGGCGAGCTTCGTGGCGCCCGAGGTCGATCGTCAATGCCCCCCGCACGACCCGTTCCCCACCGCCGCTCTGCTCGCGCAGCGGGCCGCGCCGGAGGACCACCTTCACGCGTGCGATCAGTTCTCGCGGGCTGAACGGCTTCGTGATGTAGTCGTCGGCGCCGATGCCGAGGCCGAGCACGATGTCGCTCTCCTCGCTCTTCGCCGTGACCATGATGATGGGGATCGCGCGCGTCACCGGGTCGGACTTCACCTGGCGGCACACCTCGACTCCGTCCATCCCGGGGAGCATGAGATCCAGGATCACCAGATCCGGATTGTCGGTGCGGATCCGGCTGAGTCCCTGCTCACCGTTGCGACACGCGAGGACTTTGTGTCCCTCGCGTTCGAGGTTGTATTGGATGACTTCGAGGATGTCCGGCTCGTCCTCGATGACCAGGACTTTGGGCTTGGCCACGGCGATCAAGTGTCGTGCGCGTTGGGGTAAGAGTCGCAGAAGACCCTAGGTAGGCATGGAGAAGGAAGTGTGAAGGCCAACTCAAGCTTCCATCGCCCGTACCACGGGCTCGAAGGCGAACCGCAGGGCGACGCCGGCCACGGCGGGCAGGCACTGCACTGCAGCTCCCCGTCGTGCTGCAAGGCTCCGCAACTGCGCCGGCAGGTCGGACACAGCGATCGGAAAGGGCAGCGTTCCGGGGGCCGATTCGAAGTGCACGTGCACCCCGAGGTCCGTTCCGTTCGGTGTTCCGGCCTCGATCACGACGGTGCCGTGCACACCCGGCTGCAGGCCGCGGACCAGGCGCACGACCGCGTCGGCCGTCAGCACGACGAGGTGCGAAGGATCCACCATCGCGGACCCGGCCGACGCTGCCACGCGGACGGTCAGGCGGTGGTGCGCTTCGCGCAGGGGCACACGAATCACCTCGACGAGGCGTTCGAGGACGGCGACGCCGTTCGCGGCCGCAGGTGCCGATTCTCCGGCGAGGAAGCGCATCAGGTCGAGGCCCGCCGCGCCCCGCTGGACCGCCGCGCTCACCGCTTCGCGGGAGCGCTGCGCGGAGCCCTCCGCGATCAGGAAGGCTGCACCCTGGATCGACAGGAAGGCGTTGCCGAACTGGTGGAGCAGTCCGGGCACCAGGAACGACAGGGTCTCCGGGTTCGTGGGCGGCAAGGGAACTCGGGCTCTCAGGGCCTGGGGGAGAATCCTCTCGAAGGCTCTGCTCGTCGGCGAAGGCCGCCGTCAGTCGGCACTCTGGGTGACCGCGTCATGGTTCTTCTCGCCGATCAGTTTGCCTGCGTCGGAGTCCTGGGACCTCCGACTTCGCCGAGCACTGCGTCGACCGGTGCCTGGAGCTTGCCGTCCCTCAGCAATTGGAAAGCGACTCGTGTTCCCGGATTGGAGCGCACGATCCGGTCGTGCAGCCCCCGGGCGTCGACGACCGGTTCGCCGTCGATGCGGAGCACGATGTCTCCGCGCCGGAGTCCGGCGCGATCCCCCGGTTCGCCCTCGGCGACACGCGTGATGATCGCCCCTTCGCACGGCAACCCTGACTCGTCGAGGCCTTGGCGCGACGAGAACTCGACGCCTAGGTAGCCGCGCCGGACCCGGCCGTCCGGTTCGCGCTGCATCGCGTCGAGCGCCCACCGCAGCGAACGACTGGGCACCGCGAACGAGATGCCCTGGGCCGCCTCGGCTGCCTGGGTCGTCACGCCGACGACGCGCCCTTCGAGGTCGAGCACGGGGCAACCCGACGAACCAGGATTCACGGGCGCGCTGATCTGGAGGAAGTCCGCGGTCACACCGAGGTCGGAGCGCGGCAGGTGCCTGCCGACGAAGCTCACCACTCCCGCCGTCACGGTCTGCGAGAAGCCGAAGGGGTTGCCGACCGCCACGATCCAGTCCCCGGCGCGCAGGTCCTCGCTGTTGCCGATCCGCAGCGCCACGAGATCCGGCGGCGGGTCGAGCAGCCTGAGAAGTGCGAGGTCCGTGGCGGCATCCTCGCCGACGAGGACGGCTGCCCGGGTTTCCTGGCGTCGCACGATCACGTCGATGGCGAGTGCGTCGGCGACGACATGGCGACTGGTGACGACGAGTCCGCGCGAATGCACGACGAAGCCCGACCCGGATCGACGGCCCTCCGCGAGGGAGGACGCCGCGAGGTCCGTTCCGTCGCGCGTCGCGGGTGCGCCCAAGTTGCTCCTCTGCGGGATCCGGGCACGCACGGTCACCACGCCGGGGCTCGCGGCTTGCACGACGTCGGCGAACGACCCGGGATGGGCCGAGCGGTTCTCCGGCGGCGCGGCCACATAGACCGCGCGCGACGCGGGCCACAGCGCACCGAGCAGGATGCCGGCGCCGAACGCCGTGGTGCCCACTGCGGCGAGGACCCGACCGGAACCGCGTTTCGCTGCCATGGCGGTGCCGCAGTCTACTGCCGGCCGCCGATTGGGCCAGGGCCCGGTGTCGTGCGGCGGGCCGCGCATCCCGAGGGTCAGAACATTCCGACGGTCAGTTCGAGCACGTTGGTGGCGGTGATCGCACCGATTCCCCGGGCGTCGAACGGAATCATCTGCTGGTAGAAGGTGAGGCCGACGATCGGCGGCGAATTGGGCAGGCCCAATTGCGACTCCGCGGTCCCGTTCACGGCGAGCTCCGCGCCGAGGATCACGGGCTCGACGCCGAGGGCGCAGCCGAGTCCGCCCTGCGGCAGGATCGCCGACAGGGGCAGGCCCGGGATCAGCGGCGACAGGCCCGTCACGACCACGACGATCGCGGAGTTGGGCAGCCCGGTGCCAACGCTGCGGAGCACCCCGTCGGCCCAGGGCAGAGTCGCCACGCCGAGCATGTTGTTGCCCCCTGAACTCGGGCATCCGGGCGAGAACGTCACCGCCGTTGCCGGGCACGTCGTCGTGAGGCGTGCGATTCCGGTCGCCACGTTGTTGTCCGCGGTCGCGAATCGACCGCCGGCGATCAGTTCCGCGTTCGGCAGCGCCACGATCGACTGCACGGCGTTGTCCATGCCGGCTCCGACCGGACTCCACGCACCACCGCCCCACCGAGCGACGTTTGCCGCCGGCGCCCCGTCGGCCAGTGAGAACGCCCCTCCCGCGACCACGTCGCCGTTCGGAAGGGTGCCCATGGCGAGCACCGGGCCGTTCATCCCCGCTCCGAGGGCCGACCAGTTCGCACCGTCCCATGCCGCGATCCGATTCGCCGGCGAGCCGCCTGCGTTGGCGAACGAACCGCCGACGACGACGCGATTGCCCGAGGCGATCAAGAGTGCCTGGACATCGGCGTCGAGTCCGGCGCCGAGCGTCGTCCACGAGGCCCCGTCCCAGCGCGCGATGTGATTTGCCGGCATGCCGCCCGCGATGGTGAACGCGCCGCCCGCGATCACGTCGCCGCTGCTCGTGAGCGCGAGCGCGCGAACGATGTCGTTCACGCCTGTGCCGACCGGAGACCACACGCTCCCGTTCCAGCGCGCGATGCGACTGGCGGGCACACCGCCGGCAGTCGTGAACTCTCCGCCGGCGATGACGTCGCCGTTGCCGAGCACGAGGAGGGCGTGCACAGGCAGGTCGGTGCCGGTCCCGAGCGGCGACCACGAGACGCCGTTCCAGCGTGCGATGCGGCTGCACGGGACTCCGTCCGCCGTCGAGAACCCGCCGCCCGCGACGAGATCGCCGGAAGGAAGCGAGACGAGCGCGCTGACCGAGGCGTCCATTCCGATTCCGAGCGGGCCCCACGCCGACCCGTTCCATCGCGCGACGCGCAGCGCCGCAGTGCCGCCCGCCACGGTGAAGTCACCGCCCGCAGCGAGATCGCCGTTCGGGCGCCGTGCGACGGCGCGCACGGAGTCGTTCATTCCCGAGCCCAGGGGCAGCCAGGTGACGCCGTTCCATCGCGCGAGCCGGTTGGCCGAGAAACCGCCGGCGCTCGTGAACGTGCCGCCCGCCATCACGTCGCCGTTCGGCATCGTGGTGAGCGAGTAGGCCCAGTTGCTGAGACCGGCATCCATCGGGGCCCACGATGCGCCGTTCCACTGCGCGATCCGGTTGGCGTTCTGGTTTCCGGCGACGGTGAAGGCACCGCCGACGACGACGTTCCCGTTCGCGAGGCCCGTGAGTGTGCGTACGGCGTTGTTGACGCCGCTGCCGAGCGAGAGCCAGGCAGTGCCGTTCCATCGCGCCACGCGACTCGCAGGTCCGCCGCCTGCCACCGTGAACGCCCCGCCGGCGTAGACGTCACCGTTGGACGCGATCGCCAGCGCGTTGACGGATCCGTTGGTGCCGCTGCCGACGACGGCCCATGAACTGCCGTCCCACCGCGCGATGTAGCTGGCTGCCGTTCCGCCCGCGGTGGTGAAGAAGCCGCCCGCGACGACGTCGCCGCTCGGCGTGGTTGCCAGCGCGTAGACCCAGTTGTTCATCCCGGTGCCGAGGGCGGACCAGGACGTGCCGTTCCAGCGCGCGACGAACGTTGCCGGCGCACCGCCGGCGTTGACGAAGAAACCGCCGGCGACGAGATCACCGCCGGGCAGCACGGTGAGTGCGCGGACCTCGTTGTCGCAGCCCGATCCGAGGGCGGACCACGCGACTCCGTTCCATCGGGCGATCCGATTGCACGGGCTGCCACCGGCGAACGTGAACGAACCGCCGGCAACGAGTTCGCCGCTGGGCAGCACCGTGAGCGCGACGACCGGGCCGTTGGTGCCGGAACTCAATGGTGCCCAGACGCCCGTCGCCGGATCCCACGTCGCCACGTTGTCGGCGGCGACGCCGCCGGCGGTCGCGAACGCACCACCGACGACGAGTCGCGGACCCAGCGGACCGGGGCCGTCGGGATCCCACAGCGTCGTGGCGAACACGTCTCCGCCGACGCCAGGCACGATCGGCAGCCACGGCGTCGAACACTGCGCGTCGAGGGAGGCGAGGGTGAACAGGACTGCGGGCAGAGTGGTACGTGCTGCGGACAGCACCCGAGTGCAGAGCCGGGTATGCATGGATGGTCTTTTCCCGAGGCGCGAGGGCGAGCCCGGAACATAGCACGCCGTGGCCTGCAGCTGCACGCGTCGTGCGGCCCTGGTCGCGCGGTCCATCGAATGTGGCTACGTTTCTCCCCCGATGTCCGCGCTCGCCGCGTACGACCGGCTGCTGACGCAATCGCGCGAGGCGTTCCTCCTCGCCACCACGTCTGCCCTGCTCGCCTGGGATCAGGAGACGAACCTTCCGAAAGGCGCCGGGGGCGTTCGAGCGAAGCAACTCGCACTCCTCGCGCAACTGCAGCACGAACGCATGGTGTCGCCGCGGATGGCCGAGTCGCTGGCTGCGTGCGAGAGCGATGCCGACCTGCTCGCGGACGCAGAGCGCGCAGCCAACGTACGCGAACTGCGCCGTGATCACGATCGTGCGACGAAGTTGCCGGCGTCCCTCGTGGGCGAACTCGCCGAGACCGAGAGCAAAGCGCAGCACGCGTGGGCCGCTGCGCGTTCGGCGGGTGACTACCGCCGCTTCCGCCCGTGGCTCGATCGGATGATCCGTCTGCAGCGGCAGAAGGCCGACTGTCTGCGCCAGCCCGGCCAGTCGCGCTGGGATGCGCTCGCCGATCTGTACGAGCCGGGGACGACGGCCGCCGGACTCACGGCCCTGTTCGGACGGTTGCGCGAACGCCTCACGGACCTGCGACAGAAGGCGCGGGACGGGGCGGTCGGGGACGCGTCGTTCGCGCGCGTCGAGGTCGACGAGGCGCGGCAGGAACAGTTCGTTCGAGCGGTCGTGCAGTCGATGGGTTTCGACTTCCAGCGCGGTCGCATCGACCGCAGCGCCCACCCGTTCTGCACGACGACCGGTGACGATGTGCGCCTCACCACGCGGTTCCGTCGCGACAACGTGCTCGACGCGCTCGGATCGACGATGCACGAGGCCGGCCATGGCCTGTACGAACAGGGGCTCGAGCCGGCACACCGCGGGACGCCGCTCGGAGAGACGTGTTCGCTGGGGATTCACGAGAGTCAGAGCCGCTTCTGGGAGAACCACGTCGGCCGTTCTGCCGCGTTCTGGAGCTGGTGCTGGCCGCTGGCGCAGCGCACTCTCGGGACCGTGTGCAACGGTCACACCGCGGACTCGGTGTTCCGTTCTGCCAACGTCGTGCGACCGAGCCTGATCCGCGTCGAGGCCGACGAAGTCACCTACGACCTCCACGTGATGGTCCGCTTCGAACTCGAGCGCGAGATGATCGACGGCGACCTCGGCGCGCCGGACCTCCCATCCCGATGGGATCGCCTCTACGAATCGTACCTGGGCATCAGGGTCCCCGACGATCGGTCGGGGTGCCTGCAGGACGTGCACTGGTCCTGTGGGTTGTTCGGCTACTTCCCGACCTACACGCTCGGCAACCTGTACGCGGCGCAACTGGCTGCCGCGATGGACAGGTCGCTCGGCGGTCTCGCGGAATTGTTGCGCACCGGGCGATTCGAGGTCGTCCGCGAGTGGCTGCGCCGGAACGTCCACCGCCACGGCCGTCGCCACCGGCCGGCGGAGCTCTGCCTGCTGGCGACCGGCAGTCCGTTGTCGGCGGAGCCCTTCCTGCAGCATCTCGAGCGGAAGGTCGCTGTCCTGCACCCTGGTTGACCTCGCCCCTTGCCGAACGGCGCGCGACGACGCACAAGCCCTCCGCTGCGCCAGCCGCTATCCTCAGGTCGTCATGAAGGTCCAGAGCATCCAACCGACTCCGAATCCCAACGCGTTCAAGTTCCTGGTCGACCAGCCGCTCGCGAAGAGCGGCCAGACCCTCGCCTACGCGAAGCCGGAACAGGCGCGGACCGACGTGCTCGCCCAGGGCATGTTCGCGATCCCCGGGGTCGAGACCCTCTTCTTCTGCGAGAACTTCGTGACGGTCAGCATGACCGGCAAGGCGGACTGGCGGGCCGTCGCCGAGCAAGTGACGCGCCTGCTCGAGAGCCACATCGCCGACACGCCCGCTCCGGTCGGCGCTCCCCCGGACGCGGCTGCCGATCCGCTCGCGACGCTGCCGAGGGGCGGCGATCCGGAGGTGCTCGCGAGGATCAACTCCCTGCTCGACGACCGCGTTCGCCCGGCGCTCGCGGGCGACGGCGGCGGTCTCCAGGTCATGGGCCTCGAGGGCAAGACGCTCTTCATCCGATACCAGGGAGCGTGCGGCAGTTGCCCGAGTTCGACCAGCGGCACGCTGATGGCGATCCAGAACCTGCTGCAGGCGGAAATCGACGAGGAACTCGTCGTCACGATGTCTTGAGCGACACCCCCCCGAACGCGACGACGTGTCCCTGGTGCGGCCACATCGGCCCACTCGTCGCGGTCCACGGGCACGAGCAGTGCGAGGCCTGCGGAACGAACGTGACGCCCTGTTGCGGCGGGGCCGACCCTGCGACCGAAGCGGCCGCGACGCGAGTCGTCGCGAGCGGACCCGACCCGAGCTTGTTCGCGCGCGTGTTCGCGGAACTCGGTGGCGAGCACGCGACGGTCGCGACGGATGCCCTGCTGTTCGCACTCGTGCAGCGACTCGGCACCGATCTCGACGACGCGAAGATCCTCGTCGAAGCGGGTGAGCGAACGGGCGCGATCGTCGCCGCCGGGCGCGGTTGCCATCGTCTGCCCACGCGCTGAGCGCGGTTGTTGACCGGTTCGCGGCAGGCGCCTACCGTGCTGCGCCCTCCGGCCGGAGTGGCGGAATCGGCAGACGCACAGGTTTCAAAAACCTGCGCCGCAAGGCGTGCGGGTTCAAGTCCCGCCTCCGGCACCACGTTCCTCGGTGTGCTGGGCGGTGAGCAGTCGCGCGACTGCCTGTTCTCGCAGTAGGCGCGCCTTGTCCTCCCGGCCGAGGAGCTGCAGCACCTCGGCCAGTACCGCACAGACGGTCGGAGTGGGACCGAGTGACTCGGCCGCGAACCGTGCCGCTCGCTCTGCACGTGCCGACTCCCCCGCCCGCGCCAGTTCGCGTGCGACGAGCAGCAGCGTGCCCTGCATCGGGCACGCCTCGAGCAGTTCTCGCGGATCCAGGGCGTCCGGGTGCGCGGACAGCAGCTCCGCGATCCGGTCGAGTCCTTCCGGGGACCGGGTCGCGCCCCACGCGCGGATCGCCTGTCGCCAGTTGCCGGTCGCGCGGTGCACGTCGCCGAGCAACAACCCCGACGCCGCACTGTCCCTGTCGACCGCGCCCAGCTTCTTCGCGATCTTGCGTGCCCCCTCGTGGTCGCCGCGTTCGAGGCGACCGCGGCCTGCGGCCGAGAGCGTCTCGACGAGCCGCTGCCTCTCCCGGGCCGCCGACGAAGGCGGGGATTGTTCGGCGATGCGACCCTGAACGTCGGCCAATTCGTCGAGGTCATCCGTGTGTGCGACCAGGTCGCGGAGTTCGGCCAGCAGCAGCGGATCCTCGGGAAACCGCGCGACCGCCTTGTCCACCTCGGCGCGCAGAGCGGCCGGCAGCACTTCTCCCTGGAGCCGGAGCGCGCGAATCCGCAGCTGCGCGAGGGAGCGCCGCAGTTCGTCCGGCAAGCCGGGTTCGACGACGCGCGTGAGCCACGCGAGTCCTTCGTCGACGCGGCCGGCGTCGAGGCAGAGCCGGGCGAGCTTCAGGTTCGCGTCCTGCACGACGTGCGGGTAGCGATCGGGCGAGGGGCCGCGGTAACGGGCCACCTTCCGGAAACGCTCGCGCCCCTGCTTGTGGTCGAGACCGACGAGTGACGCCACTGCCTGGAGGTGGCGGCCGAGCGCCGCCTCGGCGCGCATGTCGCGAACGCGGCTGCGCAGCAGCCACACAGCGAACACCGCTCCCGCGGTGAACACCACGAGCAGCAGCAGGATGCGCCCCGGCATCGTCTGCAACAGCGGTTCGATCACCCGGATCGTGAGATCGATCAGCTTCAGCACGACGTCGAGCGCGGGACCGAAGAGCGCCAGGAGCAGGACGAATGGCAGCGCGATCACGAGCACGCGCAGCCAGGGGTTCTTCGGCAGCAGCGCTCGGAAGGGCGCCGACGCGATCCGACGGAACGTGTCGCCGAAGCCCATCACCGGCCTCCTTCAGGGGGATCCACGTCGTGCAAGGCCTGCTGCAGACGCAGCCGGAGGTTGTCGTCCCGTTCCTGCGCGACCAGCGTTCGCAACGCCGCGATCGCGCGGCTGCTGCCGATCGTGCGCAGCGTGGCGATGATCTGCACGCGTCGGTTCGTGTGTCTCGAGATGAGTCCGATGCTGACGCGTTCGAGCCACCCCGACTGACCGTACGCTTCCTCCAACCCGGGCACCGCGACGTCGCCGATGGCGACGAGGATGGCGCGCAGTTCGTCGTCGAGGAGCGTCGGTTCCGGGCCGAAGCTCGCACACAAACGTCCCGTCGATGCGGATCCGAGCGAACGCAGGACCGCGGCCAGACGCGCGCGCTCGCCCGCGGAGATCTCGAGGTCGGTGTAGGCGCCGAGCACGTGGTCGAGGACCTGCGTGCCGAGGGCCACCAGGAGGCCCTGGGCGTGGTCCGCCAGCGTGTCGTCGCCGAGGGCTCCGATCAGCGCTTCCGTCGTCGAACGCGACGCACCGCGCCGCAGCAGCACCTGCCGGAGCACCTCGGGATGGGATGCCCCGGGAATCGCGCGAAGGACCGCATCCTCGCGGTGGAACGCCGGCTCGAGCAGAAGGGACTCGGCGACGAAGTGACCCGGGGGCAGTGCCTGCAGGAAGCGCCGAATGACTTCGTCGTCCGTCTTGTTGAGTCGATGGACGATCTCGAGCGGCGGGAACCGCTCGAGCACGATCTGGAACTCCGCGAGATCCGCGAGGCCGAGGAAGAAGTCGATCAGGATCTTCCGATGGTCCGGGCGCGCGGATGCGAACAACGCGCCGACGTGGGGCAGCGCAGAACGATCGAAGCCCTGCACGATGCGTCCGACGAGTGCTGCCGGCGACCGCGATCCGATCGGCAGGAGGCGGGATTGTTCGAGCGCGTCGCTCGCGGCGAAGAGCGCGGGGGCGATGGCGGGGCCCATCGCGCGCAACACGTCGATCGCCGCTTCCTGGGCGGGCCCGCTCCGGTGCCACGCCTGGCGCAACAGTTCTTCGACGGCGCGCTCCTGCAGCTCGAGCAGTTCGCCGCGCGCGGCGCGACGTCCGTCGCCTTCGCCGTCGACGAGCGATCTGACGAGTCGATGCACGTGTGCGTCGTTCACGTCGATGGCGTCCATCGTGTGGAGCGGGGATCCGATGGCGCCGACGAGCGTCGGCTCGAGGAGTCGCGCGGGGTCTGGACAGCCGCAACGCGCGCACTCAGCCGTCGCGCTCGGCAGGGGAAGATCGCAGGCGCGGCAGGTCCATCGTTCGACTCCGACGAGACCGGCGAACGTCGCCACGGGCAGACGCGTGGGCCCCGGTGCTGTCGCCGGCAGAACGGCTCCGCGCGCGCCGATCGCCGGAAGCTGCGGAGCGTCGCTGCCGTCGCCGAGCAGCGCACGAACGGTCGCTTCGAACCCGTCCTTCCGGGCCGTGAGGCGGGCCGTCAGGGCAGGCACTTCACCGGCACTGTCGTCGAGCCGCCGCGCGTGCTGCAGCGCGACTGCGGCGCCCTCGGCATCGTCGTTCGCGAGCCGTGCATTGCCGGCCTGTGCGAACGTGCGGGCGAGGTCGCTGCGCAGATGCGAACGGCGCGGGCCGTCGCGCAGCAGGTCGAGCAGCCGCCTCCCCGCGACCGAAGCCCCTTCGAAGTCCCCGCACTGCAGCCGCGCCCGGTACACGAAGTCCCAGCCGGAGACGTGCTGAGGGGTTCGCTGCAGTACTCGCTCCGCGGCTTCCGCCGCTTCGCGCGGCATGCCGGCGCCGAGCAGGCTCCTCGCGAGCAGCAACTCGTTCTCCGCGCTCTCGACGCCGAAGGCGCGCTGCAAGTACAGGTGCTGGGTGTGCGCTTCTTCGGGACGGCCGAGTTCGGCGAGGACCTTGCCGAAGAGCAGCCGTGCGTAGTGATTCTCCGGATCCGTCTCGACGACCCGCTGCAGGCGCCCGTGCGCTCCCTTCAGATCGCCGTGCAACGCCTGTTCGACGCCGAGCAGGTAGTCGGCGAGCGCCTGGCGGCTCTTGGCTCCGGTCACGAGGCGTGCGAGGCGCCACCACACGAACAGCACGGCCGTGAGGATGGTGACGGCGAGCAGTGTCTCCACGACGCCGGGTTGCCGCACGAAGTCGAAGAAGGCCGACCACCAGGATGCATCGGCACGACGGTTCTGCGGTCCGTTTCCGGTGAGCGGCGCCGCCCTGCAGATCGCCAGACCCGCGCCGATCGCACTCACGCGGAGATCGACGCGCCTCCGTCGAGCGTCGTGCGACGATCCGCGCCTCCACGGGCCGACTCCCCGACCGTGCCGTTGCGTCGCTCGAGCGCGAGCGCGAGAAGGCGGTCGAGCAAGGCGGAGAACGAGAGACCGGCGGCGGCGGCCGCCTTCGGCAGGAGGCTCGTCTGGGTGAGTCCGGGCAGGGTGTTCACTTCGAGAACGACGGGTCCGTTCGGCGTCACGATCATGTCGGTGCGCGACATCCCGTCGCAGACCAGGGTTTCATGGCAGCGCACGGCGAGATCTTGCACGTGGTCGATCTGCTGCTGGGAGAGCCCGCGCGGCGGCACGATCTCTTCGCTCGCGCCGGGCCGGTACTTCGCCTCGTGGGTGAACCAGCCGTCGCACTGCGGATAGATGCCGACCGGCGGCAGGGCCTGCAGGGGACCACCGGTGTTACCGAGGACTGCCACGGTGATCTCTTCGCCACGAACCTCGGATTCGGCGAACCAGCGGCGGAACCGCCCGCGGAATTCACCGAGGAACGTCGCGAGTTGCTCCTCCGACTCGATGCGTTGCACGCCGAACGTGCTGCCCGACGCATCAACCTTCACGAATGCGGGGAGACCGACGGCGGCGCGCATCCGCGCGAACTCGGCCGGCGCACCGGCGGCCGCGAACGGACCCGACGGCTCGTACGCGCGTGCGAGCGGAATGCCCGCGGACTGCAGGGCCTGCCGCGTGCGGATCTTGTCCATTGCGACGGCGGAAGCGGCGCAGCCGCTGCCGACACACGGCACGTCGTGCAGTTCGAGCATGCCCTGCACCGTGCCGTCTTCGCCGTGCGGTCCGTGCAGTACGGGGAGAACGACAGCGATGCCCTGGTCGAGCAGCCAGCCGAGTGCGGACCCCGGGCGCATCGCACGACCGTGCACCGCACCGATCCTCGGTTGCCACGCTGCGCCGGGCGGCAGGGGGCGCGCGCTCGGCCACCAGCCGCCGTCGCGATCGAGGAAGACCGGCCACACGCGCCAGCGCGAGCGATCGAGGTGTCGCAGCACTTCTGCCGTCGAAGACAGCGAGATGTCGTGTTCCGGCGATCGGCCGCCGGCGAGAACCGCAACGTCCATGGCATCACCCTCCGCGGTGAAGGGCGAGAGCATAGGCGGCGGCCGTGTGCGCGCGAGAACGGATCGGCGCCGTCAACGCGCGTTTGCCCCGGGCCACAGCACGCCGGTCGCCGCCGCAGCTCCCCACAGGATCGCGTCGGAGCCCCCGAGGCTCGGTGCGAACCGCAGACCGCCGTGGATCGCCGCGCCAGTGTTCGCGCGCACGTGCTCTTCGATCGTCGAGCGCAGCGCAGGCCAGCCCGACAGCACGCCGCCGCCCAGCACGAGCGCACCCGGGTTCAGGAGCGTGCACGCGTTCTCCGCGAGGGTGCATGCCGCGAGACGCGCATCCGTCAGGATGACTCGTGCAGCCGGGTTGCCCGCCTCCGCAGCGCGCACGACCTTGCCGACGTCCCACGCGCCCTCGGCGTGAATGCCGACCTCCGCGGCAGCACGCTCGACGATCGCGCGACCGCCGCAGTAGGCCTCGAAGTGGCCTGTGCCGCCGCACGGGCACGGGCGGCCGCCGGGCACGAAGGTCGTGTGACCGATCTCGCCTGCGGCGTTCGTCGCGCCGCCGTACGGCCGTCCGCCCACCACCACGCCGATGCCGATGCCCGTGCCGAAGAAGAGGCACAGCAACGGATCGGCACCCACGGCGTGGCCGCGCAGGAACTCGCCGAGTGCACTCGCCCGCCCGTCGTTCAGCAACGTGGTCGGCAGGCCGAAACGTGACTCGACGTGCTCGCCGAGCGGGAACCCGTCGAGCGGCAGATTCGGCGCGCGGTCGATCGCGCGACCGCCGACGGGGATGACGCCCGCAGTCCCGAACCCGGCCGCCGTCGGGCGATCGAGGCCATCCGGAACCTGGCCGAGGATCGATCCGATTGCCCGGTCGAAGGCGTCGAGAAAGGCCGCGCGGTCCCGGACCGTCGCGACGTGTTGCACGCGGTGAACCGAGAAGTCCTCACCGACGAGCGCAAAGCGGCACTTGGTGCCCCCGAGGTCCCCGGCCAGGACGCTGCGCACTCAGTCCTCCGACAGCGCTTCCATCAACTCGTCGAGCAGTCGGACGAGGTGCGAGTTCTGGTGCTCGAGCACCGTGATGCGGCGCATCACCTTCTCGACCACCGGGGGCATGAGGGTCTCGAGCACGACGCCCTTGATCATCTGGAAGATCTCGACGCGATGCGGGCTCGTGTCCTTGTCGAAGTGGAAGTGGTAGGCGTTCTGCAGCGCCTGCGCCGTGTGGTCGAGGATCTCCTTCGTGACCTCCTGCTGCTCCTCGACGGTCATGTGGGACATCTTGAACGCTTCGACCTTGTAGCGGTGGAGCGCATCCTTCAGCTTCTTCTTCACGAGGAACTCCTGGCGGTAGCCTGACGGTGCGAGAGGGGGAACCTCTCCTTTCCCTACAGGCCTCCCGGCCTTTGTGCAACGGGACGGGGTGCGCGTTCAACGCGGTGTCCCCGGCCGCGGCCGAGTGGCGCGGCGGCTCGGGTCGCGACGCTCACACGCGCCCGACGAGCAGGCAGGTGTTGTGGCCGCCGAAGCCGAGCGAGTTGCTGATCGCGAACTGCACGCGCCGATCGCGCGCCTGGTTCGGCACGTAATCGAGATCGCACTCGGGGTCGGGCGTCTCGTAGTTGATCGTCGGATGCACGTGCCCCGTACGGATCGACATGGCGGCCGCGGCCAGTTCGATCGCGCCCGAGGCACCCAGCAGGTGCCCCACCATCGACTTCGTCGACGACACACACAGCTTCTTCGCGTGGTCGCCGAAGACGCGCTTGATGGCGGCCGTCTCGATCTTGTCGTTCAGGTAGGTGCTGGTGCCGTGCGCATTCACGTAGTCGACGAGTTCGGGCGCGACCCGGGCATCGCGCAGCGCCATGCGCATGGCGCGCGAGGGCCCGTCGGCATCCTCGTTCGGCGCGGTGATGTGGTGTGCGTCGTCGGTCGAGCCGTAGCCGAGCAGTTCGCAGAGGATCGGGGCTCCGCGGCGCTTCGCGTGTTCGTACTCCTCGAGCACGATCGCAGCGGCGCCTTCGCCCATCACGAATCCGTCGCGGTCCTTGTCGAACGGACGCGACGCCCGCTTCGGATCGTCGTTGCGCGTCGACACGGCCTTCAGGGCGCAGAATCCGCCCAGGCCAAGCTCCGTCGTGGCGGCCTCGGATCCGCCGGTCAGCATGATGTCCGCTTCGCCCCACTGGATCGTGCGGAAGGCCATGCCGATCGCGTGGCTGGCACTCGCGCACGCCGACGAGGTCACGTAGCAGGTGCCTTGCAGGCCGAAGCGGATCGCTGCCTGGCCCGCCATGGCGTTCGCCATGATCTTCGGGATGAAGAACGGGCTGATCCGGTCGGCGCCGCGCTCGACCTGGAGCACCTTGCTCGCCTCGATCTCGTGGATGCCGCCGATGCCCGTGCCCGTGATGCAACCCGCGAGCGTGCGGTCCTGCCGGCCCATGTCGAGGCCGGACGCCTTCATCGCCTCGTCCGCCGCGACGAGGTAGTACATCGTGAACTTCTCGAGGCGCTTCGATTCCGTCTTCGGGAAGTGCTTCTCCGTCTCCCAGTTCCAGACCTCGCAAGCGAACTTTGCCGTGTGCTTGCTCGTGTCGAAGCGGGTGATCGGCCCGGCGCCCGAGACGCCGCGGAGCATGTTGTCCCAGTTGGACGCGAGGTCGAGCCCGAGCGACGAAACCGCTCCGAGCCCGGTGATCACGACGCGACGTCCTGCCATTGGTGTCTACTCCTCGAGGGGTGCGCGGCCGGCCCGCGACGAGGCCGCCCCCGGCGTTCCGGGGTCGCCGCCCGTGCGGACCGGGCTCGAATCAGCCGAGCTTGCCGGAGATGTACTTCACCGCGTCGCCGACCGTCATGATCTTCTCGGCGTCCTCGTCCGGGATGTTGATCTCGAACTCGTCCTCGAACTCCATCACCAGTTCGACCGTGTCGAGCGAGTCGGCGCCGAGATCGTTGATGAACGATGTCTCTGCCGTGATCTTGTCCCGGGTCGTGCCCAGCTGTTCGCAGACGATGTTGTGGACGCGTTCTTCGATGTTGTCAGCCTTCGACACTTGCTTGCCTCTACTGTCTTGGGAGAGTCGGTGCCGGCGGGAGGAACCCGCCGGATCTGGGAAAGCGTAGCTACATGGTCATGCCGCCGTCCACAACGAGCGTCTGCCCGGTGACGTACGAAGCGGCATCACTGCACAGGAACGCGGCAGCCTGGGCCACGTCCTCGGGGCGCCCGAACCGGGCGAGTGGGATCTGCTTCAGCATCGCTTCCTGGACGTCGGCGGCGAGCGAAGCGGTCATGTCCGTGGCGATGAAACCCGGTGCAATCACGTTGACCGTGACGCCGCGACCCGCAAGTTCCTGCGCCAGGGACTTGGAGAGACCGACGAGCCCCGCCTTGCTGGCGGCGTAGTTGACCTGGCCCGCGTTGCCGGTGATCCCGACGACGGAGCCGATGTTCACGATGCGGCCGGTGCGAGCCTTCGCCATCGCACGCACGAACGCCTTGCAGACGAGGAAGGTGCCCCGCAGGTTGGTGCCCAGCACCGCGTCGAAGTCTTCCGACGACATGCGCAGGAAGAGGCCGTCGCGCGTCACGCCGGCGTTGTTCACGAGGAAGTCGACCTTGCCCGCTGCAGTGAGGACCGTTTCCCCGAGCCGCTCGGCCGCCGCTGCGTCCCCGACATCGGCAACGAGCGCGCTGCCCTTCCCACTGCCTGCCGGCAGCGCGGCGATCGCCGCGAGGGTGTCCGCGCACCCGCCTTCCTTGGTCGACGTGCAGAACACGTCGGCGCCGAGCCGGGCGAACTCGACGGCGATCGCCTTGCCGATGCCGCGCGATGCGCCGGTGACGACCGCAACCTTGCCAGAGAACTGCATGCGTGCTTTCCGTTCGCTTCGGGTCGGGTTGTTGGATCTGCGCCGTTCTCGAGTTTCCGCCGCGTCCGCTCACCAGCGCAGCAACAGGTGGCCCCAGGCCATCCCGGCACCGAACGCCGGCATGACGATCAGCTTGCCCTTCTGCAGTCGGCCCGCGTCGCGCGCTTCCGTCAAGGCGATCGGCACCGACGCCGCGGACGTGTTGCCGTAGCGGTCGATGTTGCTGAAGACCAGGTCCATCGGAAGGCCGACCTGCTCCATCGCTGCCTCGATGATCCGCTGGTTCACCTGGTGCGGGACGATGAGGCCGATCTGGTCGCGGCCGTATTGATCGAGCACTTTCTGCACCAGTTCGGCGAACACCCGCACCGCGAAGCGGAACACCTTCGTGCCCCCCATCTTCATGTAGTGCAGACCCTCGGCGACGGTCCGGTTCGATGCCGGGTAGCGGCTGCCGCCGCCCGGTTGTGCGAGGATGCCTTCGGAGCCGCCCTCCATGCTGATCGAACCGCCGAGGAACTCGCCGCGGCCGGCCCGCTCCAGCGACGTGTACAGCGCGGCGCCGGCGCCGTCGCCGAACAGCACGCACGTGTTGCGATCCTTGTAGTCGAGGATGCGGCTCAGGATCTCCGCGCCGATGACCAGCACGTTGCGGAACTGGCCCGACTGGATGAAGCGTGCCGCGACCTGCGAGGTGAACACGAAGCCACTGCACGCCGCGGCGATGTCGAAGCCGCCGGCGTTCTTCGCCCCGAGATCGAGGCCGACGCGGCAGGCCGTCGCGGGGAACGGCTGGTCGCCGGTTACCGTCGCGCACAGGATGAGGTCGAGATCCTCGGGCGCCATCCGGGCCTCCGCGAGTGCTGACTTCGCGGCCTCGATCGCCAGCGTGCTCGTGACCTGACCCTCGCCCGCGATCCGTCGTTCGCGGATCCCGGTGCGCTGCACGATCCACTCGTCCGACGTGTCGACCATCTTCTCGAGGTCGTGGTTCGTCAGGCGACGCTCGGGCACGAAGCGACCGAGTCCGGCGAGACCGACGGGGATCGACGTGCTCATGCGAGTTGGACCGCGGAGGTCATCCGTTGGATTCGGGCGTCGGCTGCGCGAGCGACCGCGCTGCCTGGACGATGTGCAGGTTCACCTCCGCCTCGAGGGCTCGGAGCGCGAAGCGGATCGCGTTCGCGAACGCCAGAGCGTGCGAGCGGCCGTGGCAGATGGTGACGATGCCGTCGACGCCGAGCAGCAGGGCACCGCCGTACTCCGAGAAGTCGACGCGCGGCAGCATCTCCGCCTGCACGGCCTTGATCTTGGCACCGTCGACTCCGTTCTTCTTCATCAGGCCGTAGGCGGTCCGGAGCACGTATTCCGCGACGCCCTCGCTGACCTTGAGCAGCACGTTGCCCGTGAACCCGTCGGTCACGACGACGTGGCAGTCGCCGGAGAAGACCTCGACACCCTCCACGTTGCCGTGGAAGTTGATCGGCAACTGCTTCATCAAGGCGCGCGCCTCGCGCACCAGCGGGTTGCCCTTCAGCTCCTCGCTGCCGATGTTGAGGATCCCGACCCGCGGCTGCGCGACGCCGAGAGTGCCGCCGTAGTAGGCCGACCCCATGATCGCGTACTGGGCGAGGTGGTGCGCCTTGGGTTGCGGGTTCGCGCCGACGTCGACGACGAGGAACGGGTGCTTTTCGCCGGCGATGATCGCCCCGATCGCGGGACGCCGGATCCCCTCGAGGCACCCGAGCCCCAGGGTCGCGGATGCGACGACGGTGCCGGTCGACCCGGCGCTCACGAAGGCGCCGGCCACGCCCTGCTTCACGAGCTGCAGGCCAACGGCCACGCTGTTCTTCGGCTTCTTCCTCGCCGCGTCGATCGGCGTGTCGTCGCACGAGAGGACATCGGGGGCGTCGTGAACCTCGATGCCCGGCGGCAGCCCCTGGGTGCGCAGTTCCTGGAGGACCTGTTCGCGCGGCCCGGTGAGAAGCACCTGCTCGGGCTTCACGAATCCGCGGCTGATCGCCAGGGCAACGCCGGCCACGGTCTCCTTCGGAGCGTGGTCGCCACCGACAGCATCGAGCACAACCTTCGTCACCGCGAGCCTCCGCAGGATCCAAGCCGTTCTTGCCAGCCGGGCGACCGCGGAGAACTCCGCCGGTCCTTCGCCGCGGCTGGCGACTGCGACCCGAGAACCCACCCGCCGCGGACCGCCTCGGCCCGGACGGGTGCGCACACTCCGGACACGGTCAGCCGTTCTCGGCGAGAACGATCTGTCGGCCTCGGTAGTGGCCGCACGCCTTGCAGACGGTGTGCGGACGGATCATCGCGCCGCAGTGTGTGCAGCGGACGAGTTGCGCACGGGTCAGGGCGAGATGCGCACGACGGTGGCCCTTGCTCGCGCGGCTCAGTTTTCTCTTCGGATTTGCCATGGTGGTTGCCGCGGTCTCAGCCTGGACGGGCCGCGCACCGGGTTCGGTCGATTGGAAAGGGCGGGTAGCCTACGAACGCGCTGCGCGAAGTCAAACGTCCGCTGGCGCGCCCTGCTGCGAGGCCGACGCAGCCCGAAGGTGTGGCAGCACCAGCGGTTCGCGAGGCGGCGGCCCCGTGCCGCTCCGGCGCGCGCGACGCGTCGGCTCGCACTCCCGTGCAGGCTTCAGCCGCGCAGTCCGGCGGCCTGCAGCGCGGCGATCGCGGCCTGCGCAGCGTCGCGGAGCCTGCCCGGATCACGGCCCTTGCCCTGCGCGAACTCGGGCTTGCCGCCCCCGCCACCGCCGAGCAGCGTCGCCAGCGACTTCACGAGGTCGCCCGCCTTCAGCTTCCCGTGGAGCGACGGGCTCACGCCCACCGCGACGTGCACTTCGCCATCGACCGGACTCAGCACGACCGCGACCAGCGGATCCATCGTCTTCGCGGCTCGCTTCCAGAGGTCCTGGGCATACGCGGGCAGGAGGCCCGGCCGTTCGTAGACGACGGTGTGCACTCCCCCGTGCACGGTCGCCGCTCCGCGGATCTTCGCCAGTTCGACATCGAGGTCCGGCGCGAGCGCCTTTTCGAGGTCCTTCCTGGTCTTCTTCAGTTCGTCGGCGAGCTCCTGCACGCGGTCCACGACCTTGGCCGGCGCGACCTTCAGGTTGTTGGCCAGCGTCTGCAGGAGGTGGCGCTCCTGCCGGGCGGCGTCGAGTGCCACCGTGCCGGTCACTGCTTCGATCCGGCGCGTGCCGGCGGCCACGGCGGTCTCGGTCGTGATGCGGAAGAGCCCGATGTTGCCGCTGTTCCGGACGTGGGTGCCGCCGCACAGCTCCTTGCTGAAGTCGCCGACCTGCAACGTGCGCACCTGCTCGCCGTACTTCTCGCCGAAGAGCGCCACGAACCCCGACGCGCGTGCTGCATCGAGCTTCTGCACGCGCGCCTGCACGTCGGTTGCCTGCAGGATCTGCGCGTTGACCTCGTTCTCGACGCGCTGCAGTTGTTCGGCGGTGGGCTTCTCCGGCTGCGTGTAGTCGAAGCGGAGCCGTTCCGGCGCGACTTCGCTGCCGGCCTGCGCGACGTGGTCGCCGAGCACCCGCTTCAGGGCCGCGTGCAGCAGGTGCGTCGCGGTGTGGTTGCGTTCGGTCGCGGACCGTGCGGTCTCGTCGACGGCGAACGTCGCCGGCTGGCCGGCTTCGACGTGCCCGCTCGTGACCACCGCGTGGTGGAGGTGGAAACCGTCCAGTGCAGTCGTGTTGGCGATCCCGGCTTCGCCCGTCGGAGTTCGCACGGTCCCGCGGTCGCCGACCTGACCGCCGCCCTGCGCGTAGAACGGCGTCGCCTCGGCGACGAGCACCACCTTCTGGCCGCTCGCCGCACGCGGCAGCAGCACGTCGCCTTCGCCGACGATGGCCGAAAGCGTCGTCTCGGCGCGGCGGCTCTCGTAGCCGACGAACGTGGTCGGCTTCTTCCCCGCGTCGCGCAACTTGACCGCGATGCTCGCGGTGAACACCGCATCGCTCGTGACCATGCTCGCGCGCGCGCGTTGGCGTTGCGCTTCCATCGCGGTCTCGAAGCCGGCCTCGTCGAGGCGGTGCCCGCGCTCCTCCATGACCTTCTGCGTGATGTCGATCGGGAAGCCGTACGTGTCGTGCAGCTGGAATGCGAAGTCGCCGCTGCCAGCCGTCGGCTGGTCACCCGAAGGCTTCTTCGCACTGGCGAGAAACTCGTCGAGCCGGGCCATGCCCTGGCGGTAGACGCCGAGGAAGTTCTCTTCTTCGCCCTTGATGACGGCGCGGCACTGGCCGGCGTTCTCCCGGACCTCGGGGTACTGGTCCCCCATCAACTTGCCGACGAGGTCGACCATCTCGAACAGGAACGGCCGGTGCAGCCCGAGTTCGTACCCGTCGCGCGCGGCGCGGCGCAGGATCTTCCGCACCACGTAGCCGCGGCCTTCGTTGCTCGGCAGCGCCCCGTCCGCGATGCAGAACGTGATTGCGCGCACGTGGTCGGCGACGCGACGCATCCGGATGTCGCGCTTGCCGTCCCTTCCGTACGGCACCCCGGTCACCTGGCCGACGTGGTCGAGGTACGGTCGGAACAGCTCGGTCTCGAAGTTGTTCTTCGCGCCCTGCAGCACCGCGGCGATGCGCTCGAGGCCGAGGCCGACGTCGATGTTCTTCTGCGGCAGCGGCTTCAGAGAGCCGTCGGACTGGCGGTCGAACTGCGTGAACACGCAGTTGCCGACTTCGGTGAATCGGTCGTCGGGCAGCGACTCGAGGCCCCGCTTGTCCGGGTACGGCTGGCCCGGCTTGCTGTCGAAGTAGATCTCGCTGCACGGACCGCACGGACCGTTCGGCCCCTTGCTCGGCGCTTCCGCGGGCCAGAAGTTCTCCTTCTCTCCGAAGCGGAACACCTTGTCCGGCGACAGGCCGACGACCTTCGTCCAGATCTCGAACGCCTCGTCGTCGTCCTTGTAGATGGTGACGACCATCTGTTCGGCCGGGATCCCGCAGACGTCCTTGAAGAAGGACCAGATCCACGAGATGCACTCCTTCTTGAAGTAGTCGCCGAAGGAGAAGTTGCCCAGCATCTCGAAGAACGTGTGATGCCGCGCCGTGAAGCCCACGTTGTCGAGGTCGGGAACGCGCAGGCACTTCTGCGACGTCGTGATGCGCTTCCACGGCAGCGTGCCCTTGCCGAGGAACATGTCCTTGAACTGGTTCATCCCAGCCCCCGTGAACAGCAACGTCGGGTCGTTGGCCGGGACGAGCGAGTCCGAGGCCATGATCTTGTGGCCGTTCTGCTCGAAGAACTTCAGGTAGCGGGCGCGGATCTCGGCGGCGGACAACGGCTTCATGGCGGTGGCGCGTTCCCGTGCGAACGCGGCGGGGAAACGCGGGCGAAGGTTGTAGCGAAGGCCTGTGTCGCACGCACGGGCTCGCCCGCGTCGGCGGGAGATTGTCGTGGCGCCGGTCGCCGCCGATGCGGGCTGCGCACGCCCCCGCCGGCCTGCGTCGTCAGGTCTCTTCGCGGGCCTGCTGCCGTTCCGGAGCGCGGCCTGCCGGAGCTCCCGGGCGCGCCGTCGGGGCGTTGCCCGTCGCTGGAGCAGGGCGCGCCGGCGTCGCCGCTGGGCCGCTCGGAGTGCCCGCCGTCGCCGGCGTCGCGGGAGCGCCCGCAGCGTTGGCCGCACCCGCCGTGCGCTTGGCGACGAACGCCATGAGGCCGTCCTCGATCTCCTTCGCGAGCGCTGCGTTCTCTTTCAGGAACTCGCGCGCCTTCTCGCGGCCTTGGCCGAGGCGGTTCTCGCCGTAGCTGATCCAGGTGCCCGAGCGCTTCAGGAAGTTGCTCTCGACGCCGAGGTCGAGGATCTCGCCGAGGCGGTTGATGCCCTCCGCGAACAGGATGTCGAACTCACACTTCTTGAAGGGCGGTGCGACCTTG
The DNA here is from genome assembly GCA_016794565.1 of Planctomycetota bacterium. Classification (GTDB taxonomy): domain Bacteria; phylum Planctomycetota; class UBA1135; order UBA1135; family UBA2386; genus JAEUHQ01. The sequence goes on from JAEUHQ010000059.1 coordinate 82,954, forward strand.
TTCTTCACGACGGTCGCCTTCGTGCGTGCGCCGACCGGTTCCTCGCCGTCCTTGATCTGGCCGATGCGGCGGATGTCGATGCGCACCGAGCTGTAGAACTTCAGCGCGCGGCCGCCCGTCGTGGTCTCGGGGCTGCCGAACATCACGCCGATCTTCTCGCGGATCTGGTTGATGAAGACGAGCGTCGTCTTCGACTTCGCGGTGACTGCGGTCAGCTTGCGCAGTGCTTGGCTCATCAGTCGCGCCTGCAGGCCGACGAAGCTGTCTCCCATCTCGCCCTCGATCTCGGCCTTCGGCACGAGCGCGGCCACGGAATCGATGACGATCACGTCGATCGCGCCGGACTTCGCGAGGGTCTCGCAGATGTCGAGCGCCTGCTCGCCGTTGTCCGGCTGGGAGATCAGCAGCGAATCGAGGTCGACCCCGAGGCGCCGTGCATACTGGGGGTCGAGCGCGTGCTCCGCGTCGATGAACGCGCACACGCCGCCCTGTCGCTGGGCGTTCGCGACCACGTGCAAAGTGAGCGTCGTCTTGCCCGAGGACTCCGGCCCGAAGACCTCGATGACGCGCCCGCGCGGCAGCCCCTTGCCGCCGATTGCCAGGTCGAGACCGAGCGACCCGGTCGAGATGCCTTCGATCGGCGTCTCCGTCCGATCGCCCATCCGCATGATGGACCCGTCGCCGTGGTTCTTCTGGATCGCCGCCATCGCGTCGAGGAGCGCTTCGCTCAACGGGGGCTTCTTGGTCTCGTCCGCCTTGGGCTTCATCGTGGTGTCCCTCCCTTGGGACCGTGGATATCGGGGAAAACGGGCAGGCTAGCAGCTACCCGAACAAAAGCCAAACACATTGTTCCCGCCTCCAGCCAAGTGCCCTGGCCGGGGCGAACGGTTGCACCGATCGCCGGAAACCGTCATCCGGTCCCCCGCTGCGCCCGATCCGCCTGCAGTTCCTTCATGCGCGCGGTGTAGGCGCGGTTGATCGCGCGCCGTCGCAGGCGCCCGAGGATGCGGTTCGGGTCGTCGTCGGCGACGACGGGCAGTTCGTCGAGCCAGACGGAATCGAACGTCTCGATCGCGCGGTGCAGGTCGTCGCCGGGGCGCACCACCACCGGCGGACTCGCCATGACGTCGGCCGCGATCGCGAGCTGGTAGACGTCCCGCTCGAAGAGGAAGGGGCGCACATCGGTCGCGGAGAGCATGCCGACGAACTGATCCTGCTCGTCCACCACCGGGAAGTAGCCCTCTTTGCTGGCGACGATCTGCTGCACGATGTCGCGCAACGGTGAGGCTGCACGCACGACTTCGACCGCGCTCGGCTCGAAGACGTCCGCGACCTTCATCTGCTCGAGCAGCGCGACCACGTATTCGCCGCGGTGCGCCGGCGAGAACGCGCGGTTCTGCATTTGCTTCTGGTAGAGCGCGAAGCGGCGGCTCAGGAGGAACGTCAGTCCGCACACCCACATCGCCGGCAGGAGCAGGCGGTACGACCCGGTCATCTCGGTCACCATGACGATCGTCGAGATGGGTGTCTTCGCGGCGCCCGCGAAGAAGCCGCACATGCCGACGATGCAGAACGCGGCCGGGTGGTCGGCGAGCCCGAGGCGGTGGCACGCCAGACCGACGGCACCTCCCATCGCGCCGCCGATCACCATGCTCGGACCGAAGACACCCGCACTGCCGCCGCTCGCGATCGTGCACGACGTCGCAACGACCTTGCACACGGCGACCAGCACCAGGAGCCCGATGCCGGCCAGCCCGACGACCCGCCCGTCGAACACGTCCTGCAGCACGCCGTACCCGTTGCCGAGCACGGCCAGCGCACGCTCGTCGCCCGCGAGCCACCAGGCGCCGAGGGCGACGCCGCCCGTCGCGAGGCCGCCGCCCGCGGCGATCAGCGGCCGCGGCCCGGGCAGACCGTGGAACCACCGTTCGCTCGCGTAGAAGAAGCGCGTGTAGAACGCGATCATCGGGACCAGTACGAGAGCCAGCACCGTGTAGGCGAACAGTTCGTCGACGCGGTGGAACGACAGGTCCGGCGCGATCGCGAAGAGGCTCCCGAATTCGCCGAGCGTGCCGCAGAACACGCAGTAGGCGACCGCCGACGACAGGAAGGCCGGCATCACCACTTCGGTCTCGAGTTCCGCGTCGCGGTACAGGATCTCCGCGGCGAAGAGGGCCCCCGCGAACGGTGCGCGGAAGATCGCGCCGACGCCGCCCGCCATTCCGGCCGCGAGCAGCGTGCGGCACGCCGTCTCGCCGAGACCGAGTCGCTGGCCGAGGAACGAGCCGAACCCGGCGCCGATCTGCGCGATCGGGCCCTCGCGTCCACCGCTGCCACCGGTACCGAGCGTGAGTGCGCTGCAGATCCCCTTCACGATCGGTACGCGTCCGCGGATCCGGCCGCCCCGCTGGTGGTACGCGTCGATCGCGGCATCGGTGCCGTGGCCGCGTGCCTCGGGCGCGAACCAGCGCGACAGCAGGGAACTGAGCCAGCAGCCGAACGCGGGGAGGACGAGCAGTGCCCAGGGCACGAGCTGGCGCACGTCCTCGCCGTGGAACCACTGCACTTCCCCGCTCGGACCGCGCGGTGCGTAGCCGGCGAAACCGTGCAGCGCGAAGTGCGTGACGGTGGCGGCGCCGGCCTCGAACGCCAGCGCGCCGAGGCCGGCGACCGCGCCGACGACGATTGCCAGCAGGTAGATCGTTCGGCGGGACCAGCGGGTGGACGACATGGCGGCTCGCCACGTTCATCGCGAATGACTGCTCGATTGCAAGCGTCGCCCGCCCGCGTTCACGAGCAGCCTGCTCGACGCGGCAAGTCCGGGGTGCGGCCTGTGTCCTGCGGCGCCCGTGTGTGATAGTGGCCGCGCATGTCCGGGACGCCCCGCCGCCGTGGTCTGTTCGTCGCGCTGGCCTGCTGCCTCGCCGTCTCCGGCTGCAGTCGCGCTCCCGAGCTGCGGCCGGGCGGCATCGAAGCGACGCCGCTGCGCGCAGCTGCCGGCGGCGGAATCCCGCGCTTCGTGCGGCTCGCCCCGGCCGAGTGCGGTCTCTCGTTCACCAACGAGCTGAAGAAGGAGAACACGTACCAGTACCTGACGAACGGTGCCGGTCTCGCGGTCGGCGACTACGACGGCGACGGTCTGCCCGACGTGTATCTCGTTTCGCAGGACGGCCCGAACAAGCTGTTCCGCCAGGTGTCGCCGCTGCACTTCGAAGACGTCACCACGAAGGCCGGCGGTGTCGACGGCGGCCGGGCCTGGGGCACGGGTGCGACCTTCGTCGACGTCGACGGCGACGGGGATCTCGACCTGTACGTCTGCAATCTCGAAGCGAAGAACCTGCTGTACGAGAACCAGGGCGACGGCACGTTCCGCGAGAACGCCGCGAAGTACGGACTCGATCTCGTGGCGGCGTCGATGATGGCAGCGTTCGCCGACTACGATCGCGACGGCAAGCTCGACTGCTACCTGCTCACGAACCGGGCACTCCACGTGAGCATGACGCCGGGCTGGACGACGATGTCGAGTGTCACCGCCGGGCTGCAACCGCCAGCGGACACGGCGCGCGCGGCCGCCGCGATGCTGCCGACCCTCGAGCAGGTGCAGCGTCTCGGCGAACTCCAGCGCGCCGGCAAGCTGTCCTCCGACGACGATCTCCCGCCGGACCTGCGCGAGCACTTCCTGGTCTTCCGCGGCCAGGCCTTCCCGGCCGGCCAGCCGGATCGCCTCCTGCGCAACGTCGGCGGTCGTTTCGTCGACGTCAGCACGAGCGCCGGGATGTCGGGCTTCGGCATGGGCTTGTCCGCGACGTGGTGGGACTACGACGACGACGGCTACCCGGATCTGTACGTCGCCAACGACCTCGAGTCGCCCGACACGCTGTGGCACAACGAAGGCGACGGCACGTTCCGCGACGTGACGAAGGACGCGCTCCCGCACACGGCCTACTACGGGATGGGCAGCGACGCGGGCGACGTCGACGGCGACGGCCGCCTCGATCTGCTCGTCGCCGACATGAGCATGACGACGCACAAGAAGGCGAAGGTGCTCATGGGCGACATGACTCGGCAGCGCGAGTTCCTGATCCGCGCGCGACCGCCGCAGTACATGCGCAACGCGATGTTCCTGAACACGGGGCGCTCGCGGTTCGAGGAAGCGGGCATCCTCGCCGGCGTCGCGAGCACGGACTGGACCTGGAGCGTGCTGTTCGGTGATCTGGACAACGATGCGCGCCTCGACCTGTTCGTGACGAACGGCATCGCGCGCTTCGACACGGACCCGGACCTCGAGATCCGCCTGCGCGAGCTGCTGGAACAGCACCGCGAGAGTGCGGCGAACGAGCTGATCCGGAACGTGCGCAAGGTCCCCGAGAAGAACCTCGCCTTGAAGAATCGTGGCGACCTGCAGTTCACGAAGACGGGCGCGGACTGGGGGCTCGACCTCGAGGCCGTGAGCCACGGCGCCGCGCTCGTCGATCTCGACGGCGACGGCGACCTCGACGTGGTCGTCAACAACTGGAACGAGCCCGCAGCCGTCTACGAGAACCGCACGACCGACGGCAACGCGATCACGGTCGCGCTGCGCGGACAGCTCGGCGACCGCTTCGGCATCGGGGCGCGGGTTTCGGCGCGGCTGGGCGACGGACGGACGCTCGTCCGCGAGATGTGGCCCTGCCGCGGCTACCTGTCCGGACAGGATCTGCAGGTGCACTTCGGGCTCGGCACCGCGACGTCCATCGCCGAACTCGAAGTGCACTGGCCGTCGGGCCAGACGCAGACGTTCGCGAACCTCGCTGCCGGCCGGCACTACGTCGTCACCGAGCCCCCGGGCGAACGCACGCGTGCGAAACTCCGTACGACCAGCCTGCGGGTCCTCGATCCGGTGGTTGCGCCGCCGTTCGAGCACCGCGAGAACGAACTCGACGAGTACGTCGACCAGCCGCTCCTTCCGGCCGGAGTGTCGCGCCTCGGCCCGGGCATCGCGTTCGGCGACTTCGACGGCGACGGCACCGACGACCTGTTCGTCGGCGGCGCTGCGGGGCAGGCCGGGGCGCTCTTCCACAGCACACCCGACGGCTGGCAGCGGCACCCGGGTCCGTGGGAACAGGACGCCGCCTGCGAGGACATGGGCGCACTGTGGATCGACTACGACTCCGACGGCGACCTCGACCTGTTCGTCGCGAGCGGCGGCGCCGAGAGGAAGCAGGGCGACCTTCTGCTGCGCGATCGCATGTACCGCAACGACGGCGATGGCAAGTTCGTTCGCGACGAGCGCGCGCTGCCCGACGTGCGCGAGTCGTCGGGCCACGTGTGCGCCGCGGACTTCGACCGCGACGGCGACCTCGACCTGTTCGTCGCCGGCAGGATCGTGCCCGGTTCGTATCCCGATGCGCCGCCCTCCCATCTCTACCGCAACGAAGGCGGTTCCTTCGTCGACGTGACGAAGGAACTCGCGCCGATGCTGCTCACCGCGGGCATGGTGACGAGTGCTCTGTTCACCGACGTCGACGACGACGGCTTCGTGGACCTGCTCGTCGCCGCGCACTGGCAGCCGATCCGCTTCCTCCGCAACGACAAGGGGCGCGCCTTCGTCGATCGCACGGAGGCCGTCGGGCTCGCTCCGTACACCGGCTGGTGGAACAGCCTCTGCGCGTGGGATGCCGACGGCGACGGCGACCTCGACTACGTCGCCGGCAACCAGGGCCTCAACACGAAGTACAAAGCGACACCGGATCGCCCGGCGCGGCTCTTCTTCGGCGACTTCGACGACAACGGCACACGCGACCTGGTCGAGGCGAAGTACGAGGGCGACAACCTGCTCCCCGTGCGGGGCCGCAGTTGCAGCAGCCAGGCCATGCCGATGCTCGCGCAGAAGTTCCCGACGTACGACGCGTTCGCGAGTTCGCTGCTGAAGGACATCTACCCCGAGCAGAAGCTCGCTGCGTGCGGCAAGCTCGAGGCGACGACGCTCGCGAGCTGCCTGCTTCGCAACGACGGCAAGGGCAACTTCACGGTCGTGCCGCTGACACGCGCGGCGCAGATCGCGCCGATCTTCGGCATGGTGGCGGTCGACAACCTCCTCGTCTGTGCGCAGAACAGCTACGCCCCGGAGCCGGAGACGGGCCGTCACGACGGCGGCGCGGGCCTCGTGCTGTGCGGCACCGCCGCAGGGATCACCGTGGTGCCGCACCACGAACACGGCTTCTGCGCGTTCGGCGACGGCAAGGCCGCCGCCCTGCGTCTCGCCGACGACGTCGAGGTGCTGGTGGCGAACAACGACGGCCCGCTGCGTGCGTACCGGATCCGCCCGAACTCGGCGAAGCAGGACAAGCCCTTCGTGGTCCGCCTCGCGCAACCGACCCTCGGCAACCCCCAGGGCATCGGCACGCGTGCGGTGCTCGACTTCGGCACGGGCGAACGGCGCGTCGTCGAGGCCCAGGCCGGGTCGGGCTACCTCGCCCAGACGCCGACGTGCTTCTTCTCGACGCGCACCTACACCGCGGAACGCCCCGCCGTCCAGAACGCGCCCTCGGCGACCGTGCGCGCCCCGGACGGCTCGGTGCGCACGGTCCCGCTGCCGGAGTGACACGGGGTCGTCGCGTCGGCCGCAGCGGGCGAACTGCGCCACGCTCGGGGCTCCCCCGTCTCGAGGATCGCAGACGCCATGCGCGACGTTTGCGAAGAGGGTGTTCGCGGTCTGGTCAATCGCCGCCGCTCGTCGGAGTCGTGTTCCACCACCAGATGATCCCGTTCGAGATCGACCCGCTCGGCGACCCGGGCCCGATCACGGTGACCAACGCGCTCCAGTGGACGGTCGGCGTGTTCCAGGACCGGCCGCGCTCCGCGGCGCCGATCGTTTCTTCGCGGCGGATGCGGCGAACCGCCGCCGCGGCACCAGGGGCCCCGCCCGCTGCTCTTCAACCGGGGCGGCGATCTGCCTATACCTGTCGCCCCTTGCTGCCGCGCCCCCGTGCACGGCGCCCCCAACATGGCCAGCCCTGCGAACGCGTTCCCCCGCCACGACTCCTTCGAACAACGCCACCTCGGTCCGCGCGACGCCGAGCTCACCGCGATCCTGAAGACGGTCGGTTGCTCTTCGCTCGACGATCTGACGGCGAAGGCGATCCCGGCGAGCATCCGGTGGAAGGGAGAACTCGCGACCGGCGCGCCGAAGACCGAGCGTGAAGCGCTGGCGGACCTGACGGCCCTCGCGGCGCAGAACCGTGTGCTCCGCAGCTACATCGGGATGGGCTACCACGGCACCCTGACGCCCGCGGTGATCCAGCGCAACATCCTCGAGAACCCGGGCTGGTACACGCAGTACACGCCCTACCAGGCGGAGATCTCGCAGGGCAGCATGGAGGCGCTGCTGAACTACCAGACGCTGGTGCTCGACCTCACGGGGCTGCAGGTCGCCAACAGCTCGCTGCTCGACGAGGCCACCGCGGCCGCCGAGGCGATGACCCTGTGCCATCGCCTGCACGGCAACGACGACAGCAACGTCTTCTTCGTCGACCACAACTGCCATCCGCAGACGATCGCCGTCGTGCGCCAGCGCGCCGAGCCGCTCGGCATCGACGTGCAGGTCGGAGACCACCGCACCACCGCGTTCGGCGGCAAGCACTTCGGTGTCCTGCTCCAGTACCCAGGGACCGACGGGCGGGTCGACGACCTGACACCCACGATCGACAGGATCCACGCCGCCGGCGGGTATGCGACGGTCGCGGCCGACCTGCTCGCGCTCACGGTGCTGAAGCCGCCCGGCGAAATGGGCGCCGACGTCGTGTTCGGCAGTTCGCAGCGCTTCGGCGTGCCGCTCGGCTACGGCGGTCCTCATGCGGCGTTCATGGCCGCGAAGAAGGAGTTCCTCCGGCAACTGCCCGGTCGCATCGTCGGTCTCACGATCGACGCGACCGGCAAGCCGGCGTTGCGCCTCGCGCTCGGCACGCGCGAACAGCACATCCGTCGCGAGAAGGCGACGTCGAACATCTGCACGGCACAGGTGCTGCTCGCCGTGATGGCGAGCATGTATGCCGTCTACCACGGACCCGAGGGACTGCGTGCGATCGCCGAACGCGTGCGGGCGCAGACCGCGTGCCTGGCGCACGGCATCGGCGCCCTCGGTCACCGGGTGCAGGACGGCGTCCGCTTCGACACCATCCGGGTCTGGCCGAAGGACGGCTCGGCGAAGGTCCTGCAGGCAGCTCTGGGCAAGGGAGTCAACCTGCGCGATTTCGGCGACGGCAGCGTCGGCGTGAGCCTGGACGAGACCGTCGAGACCCAGGACCTGCACGACGTGTTCGCGGCGTTCGGCGGCAGCCCGCTGCAACTGCGGCTCGATGCGCACGCGCCCGACCTCGGCGTCCTCGCGCGCACCAGCACCTACCTCACCCATCCGACGTTCCACCGCTTCCGCAGCGAGCACGAACTGCTGCGCTACATGCACCGCCTGCAGAGCAAGGACCTGTCGCTGACGACGTCCATGATCCCGCTCGGTTCGTGCACGATGAAGCTGAACGCGACCACCGAGATGTACCCCGTGTCGCTGCCCGGCTTCGGTGCGATCCATCCGTTCGCGCCGATCGACCAGTGCAAGGGCTACACGACCCTCTTCTCGAACCTCGAGCGCTGGCTCTGCGACGTCACCGGTTTCGCCGCGTGCTCGCTGCAGCCGAACGCCGGCTCGCAGGGTGAGTATGCGGGCCTGTCGGTCATCCGCGCGCTGCATCGCAAGAACGGCCAGGAGCAGCGCAACGTGTGCCTGATCCCCGCGAGCGCGCACGGCACCAACCCGGCGACTGCAGCGATGTGCGGCATGAAGGTCGTCGTCGTCGCGTGCGACGACCACGGCAACATCGACGTCGGCGACCTGAAGAAGAAGGCCGGCGAGAACAAGGACCGTCTCGCCGCACTGATGGTCACGTATCCGAGCACGCACGGCGTGTTCGAGCCGACGATCGTGGACATCTGCAAGGTCGTGCACGACCACGGCGGGCAGGTCTACATGGACGGCGCGAACATGAACGCGCAGGTCGGCCTCCTCCGTCCAGGCGATCTCGGCGCCGACGTGTGCCACCTCAACCTGCACAAGACCTTCTGCATCCCGCACGGCGGCGGCGGTCCGGGCATGGGGCCGATCTGCGTCGCCGCGCACCTCGCGCCGTTCCTGCCCGGGCACCCCGTGGTGAAGACGGGCGGTCAATACGCGATCGGGCCGATCAGCGCCGCACCCTGGGGCAGCGCGTCCATCCTGACGATCAGCTACGCGTACATCGCGATGATGGGCGCCGACGGCCTGCGGCGCGCGACGCAGGTGGCGATCGCGAACGCGAACTACATCGGCAAGCGCCTGGAGGGACACTTCCCGGTCCTGTACACGGGGCAGAACGGCATGGTCGCCCACGAGTGCATCGTCGACGTGCGCCACCTGAAGGCGACGAGCGGCGTCGAGGTCTCGGACATCGCGAAGCGCCTCATGGACTACGGGTTCCACGCTCCGACGATCAGCTTCCCGGTCGCGGGCACGATGATGATCGAACCGACGGAGAGCGAATCGAAGGCCGAGCTCGACCGCTTCTGCGACGCGCTGATCGCGATCCGCCAGGAGATCCGCGAGATCGAGCAGGGCAAGCTCGACAAGGCGGACAACCCGCTCAAGAACGCTCCGCACACCGCCGAGGCCGTGACGGCCGCCGAGTGGAAGCACGGGTACTCGCGCGAACGCGCCGCGTTCCCCGCGCCGTGGACGAAGGAGCACAAGTACTGGCCGTCGATCGCGCGCGTGAACGACGTGCACGGCGATCGCAACCTCGTCTGTGCGTGCCCGCCGGTCGAAGCCTACGCGTAGTCAGGACCCCTGCCCCCCCCTCTCCAACGGAGTCGCACCCATGGGCATGCCGATGCCAAAGCCGTCCAAGTTCCACAAGAAGCTGCAAGCGCTGATCGGCGACTGGAGCGGCGACGAGGTCATGCATCCGTCGCATTGGGATCCGAAAGGAGGCAAGGCGAAGGGCAAGTACCGTTCGCGCGCCATCGCCGACGGCTTCGGCGTCGTGCAGGACTACGAGCAGCGGAAGGGCGGCAAGGTGGTCTTCCGCGGACACGGCGTCTTCGGCTACGACCCGCAGGAGCAGTGCTACCTGTGGCACTGGTCCGACTCGATGGGCGGCGTCCCGTGCGCGGCCACGAAGGGCAAGTGGGAAGGCAACAAGCTCGTGTGGCAGAACCAGAGCCCGATGGGCCACGCGCGCTACACGCACACCTTCCTCCGCGGCGGCAAGGTCGGGTTCACGATCGAGACGTCGGGCGACGGCGCGTCGTGGTCGCTGCTCATGGAAGGCCTCTACACGAAGAAGAAATAGCGTCGGCCTGCCGCCGCCGGCGCACCGCGCGCCGGTTGTCGCTTGTCCCTGCTCCGTGGCCGCGGTACGACGCGGACCGAAACCACTCGAACCAGGGAGACTCCATGCGTCGCGCGCTTTCCGTGCTCGTCCCGTCCGT
>JAEUHQ010000021.1 GCA_016794565.1 Planctomycetota bacterium
CCTGTCGCAGATCGCGGCGGGCGCGCACGCGCCGTTCCTGTCCGCTGCGGGTGCCGGCATGTTCGGCATGGAGAGCCTCGCCGAGATGCCGAACCCGCGCGATCTCGCGAAGATCTTCGACAAGAACAACCCCGAGAACACGAAGTGGCTGTCGTTCCGCGACAGCGAGGACGCGCGCTACGTCGGCCTCTGCCTGCCGCACGTGCTGGCGCGTGCGCCGTACGGCGACGGCAACAAGATCGACGCGTTCGACTTCCAGGAGGACGTCGACGGCGAGACGCACGAGAAGTACCTGTGGGGCAACGCGGCCTACGCGTTCGCGAGCCGCATCACCGACGCGTTCGCGAAGCACCACTGGACGGTCGCGATCCGCGGCTTCGAGGGCGGCGGCAAGGTCGAGAACTTGCCGATCCACACGTTCCGTTCGCGCGAAGGCGCGGTCGGTTCGAAGTGCCCGACCGAAGTGCTGATCCCCGACGATCGCGAAGCCGAACTCAGCGGCCTCGGCTTCATCCCGCTCGTCAACTACAAGAACACCGACTACGCGGTGTTCTTCGGCGCGAGCTCGTCGCAGAAGCCGAAGTCCTACACCGACAAGGATGCGAGCGCGAACGCGTACCTCTCGGCGCAGCTGCCGTACCTGTTCGCCGTGAGCCGCATCGCGCACTACCTGAAGGTGATCTGCCGCGACAAGATCGGTTCGTTCACCAGCAAGGACGAGTGCCAGAAGTTCCTGAACGCGTGGATCAGCCAGTACGTGCTGCTCAACGACGAGGCGAATCAGGAGCAGAAGGCCAAGTTCCCGCTGCGCGAGGCGCAGGTCGAGGTCGTCGAGGATCGGGCGCGGCCGGGGTCGTACCAGGCCGTCGCGCACCTGCGGCCGCACTTCCAGCTCGACAAGCTGCAGGTGTCGCTGCGCCTCGTCGCGAAGCTCCCGACGCGCGGCTGATCGTCGCGCGGCGTCCCCCCGGGCTTCGCATGCCGGGGCCTGACACAAACCAGCACTGAGCCCGCGCCGCTGCGACGTTCCCATGGAAGCCATCTCGTTGTTCCAGCAGTCGCGGCTCGACGAGGCGATCGCGAGCCTCTCGAACCAGCTTCGGCAGCAGCCGGCGGATCTCGACCTCCGCTACGCCATGGCGGGGTTGGTCGCGTTCGCCGGCGACTTCGACCGGGCGCTCGTGCACCTCGATTTCATCGCCGCGGAGAACCCCGCGCTCGCGACCGCAGTCGCGATGTACACGTCGTCGATGCACGCCGAGGAGGAGCGCCGCCGGATCTACGCGACGGGCCACGTGCCGGGCACCGATCGGGAGAACGAGCAGGCCGTGAAGCGGCGCGTGCAGTTGCGGCAGCAGTTGCGCGCCGGCGACGCGGGGGCCGCGGCAACGACGATGGCGACGATCGCGGCGGAGCCGGTCGCGAACGCCGCGGTCGATGGCGCCGGCGTCGCTGCAGCGCGCTTCGCCGACATGGACGAGGGGTTCGGCGCGGTGCTCGAGATCTTCGTCGGCGGTCGCTGCCTCTGGGTGCCGACGCAGAACCTGCGGTCGCTCGAGTTCGTGGCGCCGCGCGGGCTGCTCGACCTCTTGTGGGCGCAGTGTGCGATCACGACGACCGCCGGTGTGCGGTACTCGGCGCACCTGCCGGTCCTCTACCACGGCACGCACGCGCGCAGCGACGCGCAGGTTCGCTGCGGGCACAAGACCGAGTGGCACGACGAACTCGGCGTCGCGTTCCGCGGCTACGGCGCACGCGTCTTCACCGTCGGTGATCGGGAAGTCGGCATCCTGGAACTGCGCAAGGTGCAGTTCGCAGCGTCCGGGACCGCGGGATGACATCGCCGCGCGGCAGCGGGGAGATGAAGGAGGTGCCGCCCTCCCTGGTCGAGCGTCTGCGGAGCGGCGGGGTCGAGCGCCGGCAGGACACCGACCTGCGCGTCGACATCGACGCGATGCGCGTCGAGGTACTCGAGCACGTGCAGAGCCTGCTCAACACGCGCCTCGCCGAGATCGACGGGCTGGAGCGCTTCCCCGAGGCAAGCAAGTCGCTGCTCGCGTACGGCGTGCCCGACCTGTCGAACCTCTTCCAGGGCAGCCAGCAGGACATGCTGCGCCTGATCCAGGGCATCGAGCGCACGATCCGCACGTTCGAACCCAGGCTCGATCCTGACTCCGTTCGGGTCGAACGTGTGCGCGACGCTGGCAGCGATCCCGGACTGAAGGCGCGGCTCCGTGTGCACGCCGTGCTGCGCATCCACCCGTACCGTTCGCAGGTCGTCTTCGACACGCAGATCGACGCCGACACGTCGGCTGTCACCGTGCGGGAGTTCGACGGATGAGAGACGACCGTATCCTTCCGTACTTCGAGGACGAACTCGCGTGGGTTCGCAAGTCGGCGGAGGAGTTCGCGCGCCGTTTCCCGGCGATCGCCGCTCGTCTCAAGCTCGACAGCATCCCGAGCCAGGATCCGCACGTCGAGCGCCTGATCGAAGCGTTCGCGTTCGTCGCGGCGCGGATCCAGCGGCGGCTCGACGACGAGTATCCGGAACTCACCGACGCGCTGCTCGGGATCCTGTACCCCGAGTACCTGGCGCCGATCCCGTCGGTGCGCATCGTGCAATTCGACGCCGATCCGCAGCAGCTCGCGCTGCGCGACGGGCTCTTGATCGACCGTCACAAGGAACTGCTGACCCGCGCCGTCGACGGCATCCCGTGCCGTTTCCGCACCGTGTTCCCGGTGCGCCTGTGGCCGCTCGTCGTGAACCAGGTCGCGATGCGACCCGTGACCGAGAAGGAGGTCACGGCGATCCCCGCGGCGATCCGCGGCACGCACCCGGCGGCGCGCATCGCGCTCGAGATCGACGTGCGAACCGCCGGCGGCGAGCCGCTGTCGGAGTACGCGATCCCGTCGCTGGTCTTCCATCTCGCGGAGGACGCTGCGGTCGCGCACGCGCTGTTCGAGGCGCTGTTCCGCCGCCCGCTCGGATTCCTCGTGCGCGCCGGGGACCACGTCGAGTTCCGCCCCGCGAAGGACATCCGCCCCGTCGGCTTCGCGCGCGGCGAAGGCCTGCTCGACTACACACGAACGGGCGCGCTCGGCTTCCGGCTCCTCTACGAGTACTTCGCGTTCCCCGAGAAGTTCCTGTTCGCCGAGTTCTCCGGTCTCGCCGGCCTGGCCCGCGCTGCGGGCGCGAACCGGTTCCAGATCAGCGTGCTGTTCTCCGATTCCCAGCCGGTGCTCGAGGGCCGCGTCGGGAAGGAGCACATGCGGCTCTCCTGCACGCCCGCGATCAATCTCTTCCGGATGGACTGCACGCCGATCGTGCTGGACCAGCGGCGCCACGAATACGCCGTCCGGCCGGACGATCGTGCACCGCACCACTACGAAGTCCACTCGATCGAGTCCGTGTCGGCGGCCGAACCGGGCGTCGCGGACACCGTCGAGTTCCGGCCCTTCTTCGCGATCCGGCACGGCGATCCGAGCGGCGCTTCGGACGCCTTCTACCACGTGCGTCGGCACGAGTCGACGCGCGACGACGCGTCGGACGTCTCACTGACGCTCGTCGATTCGAGCTTTGCCGCGGCGGCGCGCGGCCGCTTCGAAGTGCTGCACGTCCGTGCAACGTGCAGCAACCGCGATCTGCCGTCGCGCCTCGCGTTCGGCGACGTGAACGGCGACTTCACCATCGAAGGAGTCACGGCCGTGCGGCGGGTGCTGACACTCGGCATGCCGTCCAAGGTCCTGCGGCCGTCGCTGCGCGGCGAGTCGCGTTGGCGCCTCGTGTCCCAGCTCTCCGTGAACCACCTGTCGCTCTGTGCGGGCGGCGAGGACGGCCTGCGCGCGTTCCGCGAGATGCTGAGTCTCTACGACTTCGCCGGTAGTCCCGTCACGCGGCAGCGCATCGAAGGCCTCGTCGGGCTCGAGACCGAGCCACGCACGTCGATCCTGCCCGGGATCGGACCGGTTCGCGGCGTGCACGTGTCGCTGCTGTTCGACGAGCAGAAGTACGCGGGCAACAGTTCGTTCCTGTTCGCGACGGTCCTCGAGGCGTTCCTCGGCCTCTACGCCACGGTCAACTCGTTCACCGTCGTCGAGGCGCGCACGGCACAGAGCCCGAAGGAAGCGACGAAGCGCTGGCCGCCGCGCATCGGCGAGAGGCAGCTGCTGTGACCGCGGCCGACGGAGCGAGCCCGCGGACCGCTCTGCTGCAGCGCCTCGCCGCGGACGCGCCGTCGTTCGACTTCTACCAGGCCGTCCGCATGATCCTGCGCGGCGCCGGCGGCATCGACACCCGCCGGCGGAGCGGCGTGGTGCCCCCCGTGCGCTTCCGATCCAACGCGTCGTTCCAGTTCAAGGCGAGCGACGTGCAGTCCATCCGCGCCTCGACGCACGAAGGCGAGTCCACGCTGGTCACCGTGAACTTCCTCGGCGTCGCGAGCCCCGGCATCATCGGCTCGCTGCCGAACTGGTATGCGACGCTCGCGCTCGACGAGGCGCGGCACCGTGAGCACCCGAACGCGGCGGTGCTCGACTTCTTCGCGCTCTTCGACGATCGGCTGATCCAGCTCTTCTTCCGCGCGTGGCTGCACGGCAACCTGCCGATCCAGTACGAACTCGCGAAGGAAGGTCCGATCGCGCGTGTGCTCACGAGCATCGTCGGCTTTGGCGTGCCGGGCCTCCGCCGCGCGCTCCCGTTCGACGTGCGCGCGCTCGTGCACCACGCGGCGCTGCTCCTCCGCCGGCCGGTCACCGCTCTGGCGCTCGCGGACTCCCTGGCGACGTGGTTCGGCGTGCCGTTCGAGGTGCTGCCGTTCCAGGAATGGACCGCGCGACTCGAACCCGAGCAGCGCATGCGCCTCGGCGACCACACGATGCGCCTCGGGGAGACGACCGCGCTCGGCGACAGCGTCACGATGCGGCAGGCGAAGTTCCGGCTGCGGGCCGGGCCGCTGCGCTGGGCGCAGTTCACCGAGTTCCTGCCGGGCGACGCCGTCGACGGCGGCCGCGACGACGACGGCCCCGCGCTGCGCGAACTGGTCACGTGGGTGCGTCAGGCCGTCGGTGCCGAGTTCGAGTACGACCTGCAACTCGTGCTCGAAGAGGCCGACGTGCCCGTGCTGGCCTTTCGCAGCGACGAACCGCAGCGTGCGCGCCTCGGCATGTCGACGTGGCTCGGCGCACGGTCGCAAGGGGAGGACGCCGAGGACACGGCTGTCGCGGTGTCGGCACTCGACCAGCACCGTCGCCGCGCGCAGAAGGGCGCGGCGGCGCGACGATCGGGAGCCTGAGGGCGAGGGCTCGGGCCGCGGCTCACCAGCCGCCTGCGAGCGGCATCGCGGCGAGCCTCGTCTTCGTCGAATGAACCGTGGCGGGATGCCAGCCACTTCGGTGCGCACTCGCCCCACAGTGGATCTTTGCGGTGGGTTGGTTGATCGTGTCGACTCGCGCTTCGCGATGTCCAGGCGCGGCCTCCGTCCATGAAGACCAACCTCAAGTCGCTCATCGGCAAGCTCACCGAATCCAGCAAGCGCGCGCTGCAGGCGGCCGCCGGCCTCTGCAACTCGCGGACGAACTACGAGGTCGAGCCCGAGCACTGGCTGCATGCGCTGTGCGAGCAGAAGGGTGGCGACGTGCAGCGAATCCTCGCGCAGTTCTCGCAGCCGGTCGATCAGGTGATCCGCGACCTGGACAAGGCGATGGGCGCGTTCAAGACCGGCAACGGCAAGATCCCGTCGTTCTCGCCCGACATCGAGGACCTGGTTCGTGACGCGTGGCTCTTCGCGTCGCTCGAACTCGGACATGCGCGTGTTCGCAGCGGCGCTCTGCTCTACGCCGCGCTGTCGCACCCGACGATCGGCCGCCGCCTGCGCGATGCGAGCCGGGGCCTCGCGGCGGTGATCCCGGAGCAGCTCGCGAACAAGTTCGCCGCGGTCGTGCAGCCATCGCCCGAGACCAGCGAGGCGGTGGCCGCGGCGGGTGGTGGTGGCGGTGGTGGGGACGCGGACGGCGGCGGTGACGCCGCCGGCACACCGGCGCTCGACCAGTTCACGACCAACCTCACCGAACTCGCGCGCCAGCACAAGCTGGACCCCGTGCTCGGCCGCGACCCCGAGATCCGCCAGATCGTCGACATCCTGACGCGCAAGCGGCAGAACAACCCGATCCTCACGGGCGAAGCGGGCGTCGGCAAGACCGCGGTCGTCGAGGGGTTCGCGCACCGCATCGCTGCGGGTGACGTGCCGGACGCGTTGCGCGACGTGGAGCTGCACTCGCTCGACCTCGGCCTGCTCCAGGCGGGTGCTGGCGTGAAGGGCGAGTTCGAGAACCGCCTGAAGCAGGTGATCCACGAGGTGAAGAGTTCGAGCAAGCCGATCATCCTGTTCATCGACGAAGCGCACACGCTGATCGGCGCCGGTGGCGCGGAAGGCCAGAACGACGCCGCGAACCTGCTGAAGCCTGCACTCGCGCGCGGCGAGCTGCGCACGATCGCCGCGACGACTTGGGCCGAGTACAAGAAGTACTTCGAGAAGGACGCCGCGCTGACGCGGCGCTTCCAGGTCGTGAAGGTCGAGGAACCCGGCGAGAGCAACGCCGTGTCGATGATGCGCGGCGTCGCCGCGATGCTCGAGAAGCACCACAAGGTCGGCATCCGCGACGAGGCGATCGTCGATTCCGTTCGCCTCTCGGCGCGCTACATGCCGGCGCGCCAGCTGCCCGACAAGTCGGTGAGCCTGCTCGACACAGCGTGCGCGCGCATCGCGATCGGCCAGGGTTCGATCCCCGCGACGCTCGAGGACGCGCGGCGCAGGATGCAGACGCTCGAGACCGAGCTGAAGGGGCTGCGCGCCGAAGAAGTGCTCGGGCACGACCACAAGAAGCGCATCGCGGAGGCCGAGGAGCAGCACGCCGATGCCAAGAAGGTCGCCGGCGAGTACGAGAAGCGGTGGGAGACCGAGAAGGGCCTCGTCAACGAAGTGGTCGCGCTGCAATCCGAGCTGCGTGCGGGCGTCGAGGACGAAGGCGAACGCAAGAAGAAGCAGCAACGCCTCGAGCAGCTGCGTTCGCAGCTGAAGACCATGCAGGGCGAGACGCCGCTCGTGCACGCCGAGGTGACCTCGCAGACCGTCGCGGAGGTCGTGTCCGCGTGGACCGGCATCCCGGTCGGCAAGATGGTCGCCGACCAGATCCAGGCGGTGCTGCAGCTCGACAAGCGCCTCGCTTCGCGCGTTCTCGGTCAGGACCACGCGCTCGCCGCGATCGCGCGCCGCATCCAGACGTCGCGTGCGAAGCTCGACAACCCGTCGCGGCCGATCGGTGTGTTCCTGCTGGTCGGACCGTCGGGCGTCGGCAAGACGGAGACCGCGCTCGCCCTCAGCGACGCGCTGTACGGCGGCGAGCGCAACCTGATCACGATCAACATGTCGGAGTACCAGGAGGCACACACCGTCTCGAGCCTGAAGGGCAGCCCGCCCGGCTACGTCGGCTACGGCGAAGGCGGCGTGCTCACCGAGGCGGTGCGGCGCCGGCCGTACTCCGTCGTGCTGCTCGACGAAGTGGAGAAGGCGCACCCGGACGTGATGGAGCTGTTCTTCCAGGTCTTCGACAAGGGCATCCTCGAGGACGGCGAAGGGCGCGAGATCGACTTCAAGAACACCGTGATCCTGCTCACGAGCAACGTCGCGACCGACAAGGTCATGCGCATGTGCGCCGATCCCGAGCTCGTGCCGACGCCCGAAGCGCTCGCCGAAGCGCTGCGGCAGGATCTGATGAAGGTCTTCCCGCCGGCTCTGCTCGGCCGCATGGTGACGATCGCGTACTACCCGATCCTGCCGAAGGTGCTCGAGCAGATCGTGCGGCTGCAGATCAAACGCATCGCGGATCGCATGGAGCAGAACCACGGCGTGCGACTGCAGGTCGATGAAGCGCTCGTGCAGACGATCGTCGATCGCTGCAAGGACCCGGACAGCGGGGCGCGCGCCGTCGACCGCATCCTCACGCAGACGCTGCTGCCGATGCTGTCGACGCGCATCCTCGAGCTGATGGCCGAGGGCAAGCAGATGACGAAGGCACAGGTCTCCGTCGCGAACGGGGAGTTCACCGTCAGCGTCGTGTGACGCCGGCGCGCGGCGTCAGGGGCGGCGCGCCGCGAGGATCTTCTCGCGCCACTCGGACTCGATGGCGCGGATGCGTTCCGCGGTCATCGGCTCGCGCCGCGGCGTCACCGTCACGACGCCCGCAGCGACGGTGACGTTCGGCTCGAATGCGTCGCGGTACTCCTGCGTCGGCTGCCGTTCGTGCGCCATCATGCGGCCGGTGTTGATGACGCTGCTCATCGCGACCGCTTCGTCGAGCGTCACGGCGTCGGGGCGGTGCTCGGCGAAGACGGTGATCAGGTAGTTGAAGACGAACTCGCCGGGTCGCGCGTCCTTGTTGCCGCCGGTGGCGGTCTCGATCGCGACGCCGAGTTCGAGCTTGTCGAGGAAGCCGTCGTGGTCTCTGTCCGCGGCCTCGACCGCGGGACGCATCCTCGCTTCCGTCATCGGCTCGCCGAACGTGCGCGGCGTGCGCGCGACGACCCAGTCGTTGAGTCCGAAGTCGTCGAAGATCGCGCAGTCGGGCAGGCACCAGCTCGGCAGGCCGACGGCGCCCGTCGCGAGGATCGGGAACGGGTCGGGCAGTGCCGGCATCGTGAGCCGGCGCGGATAGCTCGTCTCCTGGTAGGCGCGCAGCAGCAGGTCGTGGTGCACGGTGCGCAGGCCGATGTATCGCGTGAAAAGCCACGCCTGCTGGCGGTCGAACCATCGCGTGATCGGCTGAACGAAGCGCGGCAGTTGCGGCGAGACGGCCTGGATCCCGTAGTGGCTCGGATCCCTCGTGAGGGCGAGGTGCCCCCAGCTCACGCAACCCGCGAGCGCGAACGCGAGCGAGGTCGCGATCGGCCACGCGGCGCCGTTCGCGATGCGCACGACCATCGCGACCGCGGCGAGCGTGCAGAGCGGCACGAGCTGGCACAGCACGCGGTACTCGAAGTGGTCGCCGCCGACGACGAGGCAGTAGTAGCTCGCGTTGAACGCGGCGATCACGACGGCGGCGGCGCCCGGCAGGTGGTCGAGCAACCCGGCGGTCGCGCGGCGAACGCCGCGGCGCAGTTCGGAGAGGACCCACGCGACGACGATCGGGACGAGCAGCCACGTGCCGTTCTCGAACGCGAAACACGCGAAGTAGCGCACGCCGGCCTCGGGCCACGGCGTCGCGACCTTCGCGTAGTACGTGTTCGGCAGCCACTCGCCGTAGTACGAGTGCCGCCAGAGGAAGAACGCGCCGGTCGCGAGCAGCGGCGCGAGCCCGAGCAGCGAGCTCCACGAACGCAGGCGGCGCATTGCATCCGCGACCGCGACCGCCGCGGTTGCGCACACCATCGGCAGGCCATCCGGTCGGATCATCGAGGCACACGCAGCGAGCGCCGCCCACACGGCGAGCCACCGTCCGCTGCGATTCGCCGGCGCGCGGCATCCGTGCAGCACCCAGGAGAGTGCGAACACGTTGAAGAACGGCGTGTCGAGCCCGCTCGACATCCACTGCAGGAAGGTCCGGTTCGAAACGACCGCCGCGACCGTGATCCATGCGATGGCCGCTGGCACTCGCGAGCCGTTGGTGCGGCGAATGCGGTGCGCGGCGGCGGCGATCACGAGGAGCTGCACGACGCCGCACACGATCGAGAAGGGGATCGTCGCGTCGGGCGGTTCCGCGCCCGTCCACGCCCAGATCGTCCACAGCGCGACGACCCAGAGGAAACTCATTCCCTCGACCGGTCGGAACGGCTCGGGATTCCACACGAGGCCGTGGCCGGCGTGCGCGTTCGCCGCGTAGCGGAAGTGGATGTAGGCGTCGTCGCAGAGGAACGCCAGCTTGCACGCTCCGACGATCGTCACCGCCACGAGCGCCAGCAGCACGATGCCATGGACGATGCGACCGTGGGGCCGGGGCGGGTGGTCGGGCAGGGCGGTCACGGGGCGATGCTCTATCCGCACCGTGCGGCGAAAGCACGCGGCCGTGCCCGGGTCGCGCGACAACGCCGTCGCGCGGTATGACTCCCGGCCCTCGCCGGCTGCCGAGCCATCGCCCTCATGCCTACAGGTTCCGTCGACGACGCCGTCACCCGCGCCGCGAGGATCGCGTTCGTGTTCGCTGCGCTCGCGGTCATGAGCATCGCGTTCCGACCCGCGTCGATCCTGCTCGACAAGCCGCTCACCGAGGACGGCTTCTATCTGCTGACGGTCGCGCGCCACCTGGCGGCGGGGCACGGTCTGTCGATCGACGGCGTTCACCCGACGAACGGGATCCAGCCGCTCTTCACGTTCTTCGCCGCGCCCGCGTACTGGCTCGCCGGGGGCGACCGCATCGCGGCGTTGCGCGGCGTGCTGTTCGTGCACGGGATGTTCTTCGTCGCCGCGGCGTGGCTCTTCGGCCTCGTCCTCCGCGACGCACGCTCGGGCACGGAGCGACTGCGCTGGTTCGGCTCGCTCTCGTGGCTCGGCAGCGGTTTCCTCGTGCTGCTGTCGCACAACGGGCTCGAAACCGGCTGTCTCCTCTTCTTCTACCTCGCATACCTGCGGCTCGCGCAGCGGCGACCGCTGGCGGGGACCCGATCGGCCATCGAACACGGCGCGCTGCTCGGTGTGGTCGTGCTCACGCGCATCGACGCGACGTTCTTCGTCGTCGCCGCGTGTGCGCTCACCGTGCTTCGCGGCACGGGAGCGGCCTCGCAGAGGTGCCGCGACGCCGCGGTGGTCGGCGTGGTCGCCGCCGTCGTGTCGTCACCGTGGTGGATCTACAACGAAGTGCTCTTCGGTGCGCTCATGCCGACGAGCGGCACGGCGCAGGGCGAGACGCTCGACGGCACGGCGGGCATCGTCGCGAGCCGGCTCGGTGCGGCGGCCACCAACATGCTGCTCGTCGCGACCCCGGAGCTGTACGGCGGCGACGGTGCGGGGCACGCGGTGTTCCTCACCGTGCGCGGCGCCTTCGCGGCGCTCGTGCTGTTCGTGATCTGGCGGTTGCCGGCCGTGCCGCACGAGGAACGGCGTTCGCGCGGCGACGGCCGGCTCGCTGCGCTCGCGCTGCTGGTCGCCGGCGCTGCCTTCCTCGTGTGGTACCCGTGGCGGTCGTGGGCGACGCACTTCTACAACCGCTACTTCGTCCCGCTGGCGCCGTTCGGGCTCGCGCTGTCGACGATCGCGTTCGAGCGGGTCGCGTTCCGTGTGCGCTGGTTCGGCCCCCTGTTCGTCGCCGCGGTCGTCGCCGCGACGTTCGCCGTGGTGGCGATCGTGCACACCGGCGCCGTCTTCCGCGGCAACCAGTGGCTGCACGACCAGGTGCCGCTCGTGCGCGCGAACGTGCCCGAAGGTGCGCGGCTCGCCGCCGGGCAGTCGGGCACGCTCGGCTACTTCGTCGACGGCGTGCACAACCTCGACGGGAAGGTCAACGCCGAGGCGCTGCGGCACCAGCACGACATGCACGTCTATCTGGCTGCGAACGACATCGAGTGGTTGTGCGACTGGCCGGTCTACCTGCACCGTTACGTGGGCAAGGAGCGGCTCGCGGCGGAGTGGCGGTTCGTCGATCGGCGCGGCGAGTTCGAGTTGTGGCGGCGTCGACGGTGACGCCGCGTCGCCGCCGCGGGTAGCATCCGCGTCCCAATGCGACCCGCGGCCGTCGTCGTCCTTGTCTCCCTTCTCGGTGCATGCGGTGCACCACAGCAGAGTGCCTCGTCACCTGCGAACGCCGGATCCACCGCACCAGCCACACCCGTTCCCGCCACCGCACCCGCTGCCATGGACTTCTACTCGTTCCGGCCGAAGGCCCTCGATGGTTCTCCCGCCGACCTCGCGTCGTTCCGCGGCAAGGTCGTGCTCGTCGTCAACGTCGCCAGCGAGTGCGGCTACACGCCGCAGTACGCGGGGCTGCAGAAGCTGCATGCCGAACTGAAGGACCGCGGCTTCGCGGTGCTCGGGTTCCCGAGCAACGACTTCGGCGGCCAGGAGCCGGGCACGCCCGAGCAGATCCGCCAGTTCTGCACGACGAAGTACCAGGTCGACTTCCCGCTGTTCGAGAAGGTGCAGACGAAGGCCGGCGACGGCCAGAGCCCGGTCTACGAGTGGCTCGGCAAGCAAGCCGGCAAGCTGCCCAACTGGAACTTCTGCAAGTACCTCGTCGGCAAGGACGGGAAGGTGCTGTCCTTCCACTCCTCGAAGGTCGCGCCGGGCGACGCGGGCCTGCGGGCCGAGATCGACGCGGCGCTGCGCTAGCGACCCGTCGCGCCGCGGAGAATTCTCCGCGGAATCCGTCACACCCGCGCCGGCCGCGGGCTCCTGTGGGTGACATGGCCACGGGCAATCCGAGCAGCGACGATGCGATCCTGGGCGAACTCGCCTGGGTGCGGCGGCTCGCCGGCCGCATGCTGCGCGACGACGCGCTGGCGGACGACGTCGCGCAGGACGTGTGGCTCGCGGCGCGGGACCGGGCGCCCGTGGACACAGGCTCCGGTCTGCGGCGCTGGCTCGGTGTCGTCACGCGCAATCGGGTCCGCCGCCTCGTGCGCGGCGAACGGCGCCGCATCGTTCGCGAGCAGTTCGCGGCCGGCGCCGAACCGGTCGACGTTGCCGCGCCGCCCGACGTCGTCGAACGCGCCGCTCTGCATCGTGCGACCATGGACGCGGTGATGGGGCTCGACGAGCCGTACCGCGAAGCGCTCCTGCTGCGGCATCTCGACGACCTGCCCGCGACGGAGATCGCCGTTCGCCAGGGCATCTCGCACGCCGCGGCGCGGCAACGACTCTCGCGCGCGATGCAGATGCTGCGCGAACGGCTCGAACGAACGCACCCCGGCGGGTTCGCCGCGTGGTGCGTCGCGTGGTCGCGCGATCTCTTCCCCGGGCCGGCCGCCGCGGTCGGCTCTTCTCTTCTCGTGATGGGGCTGGCGATGAAGGTCTTCTGGATCGTGTGTGGTCTCGTCGTCGCGTCGTCGGCGCTCTGGTTCTCGTGGCCCGCCGATCCCGCGCCCGTGCCCGTTGCCCGTGCGAACGACGTCGCCGACCCGAGCGCTGCGAGTTCGGCCGGCGGATCGCCGCTCGTTTCTCCGGCGGATCGTGCGGCGATCCCGGCCGCGGCTGCGGTCGTCGTGACGGTCGTCGACGGGGCGGCGCGCGCCGTGCCGGGCGTGCACGTGGTCTCGCTGCGCGGCGGCGAAGCGCTGCGCGACGAACGCACCGGCGACGACGGGCGCGCGACGTTCGGTTCTCCGGCCGTCGGCGACGAATGGCTCCTCGCCGCGCCGGGCCGGATCCCGCTGCGTGTCGCGTGCGACGGGCGCGACGAACAGCGCCTCGAGTGGCCGCTCGGCGACGTGGTGCAGGGGATCGTGCAGCGGGGCGTGAAGGAAGACGTTCGACTCGTGCTCCGCCTCGAACACGACGCCCCGGCGCCGGGCTGGTCCGGACTCGGGGCCCGCGCTGTCGCGATCCTCGCGGAACTCGGCCTCACGATGTCCGCGATGGACCTGCGCCCCGCGGACGACGGCGCGTTCACGTTCGCAGGCCTCGCGACGGAGTGGAGCGGGGCCTTGAGCGCCGGCCCTTGGGCGATCACCGAGACGTCCCGCCTCGCCGCGGTCGACGACGGCCACACGGTCCTGCTGCGCGGTCCCGTGCGGGGCCTCGTGCTCGAACTCGCCGCCCCCGTGCCGGTCCGCGGCCGCGTCGTCGCCGACGGGACGCCCGTCGCGGGTCTCTCGGTGCAGATCGACGGGCTCCTCGACCGCCATGCGCCCGTGGCTTCGTGCACGACGGGAAGTGACGGAACGTTCGTCGCGCTGCTGCGCCGGGCGTTGCGGTCGAAGCCGGTCGTCGGTGCACTCACGGTCGTGGCACCGGAGGCGGGCGGAATGCTCTCGATGCAGCGGGTCACCGTCGCCGCGGACGCCGAACAGCACGACGTCGGCGACATCGTCGTCGGTGCGCCGTTGTCGGTGCGGGTCGTCGACGCGGCGTCGGTGCCGATCCAGGGCGCCCACGTCGCGGTCGTCGACGGCGCCGGTTTCGCGTCGGGCGTGTCGAGCGGAACCGACGGGGAGGCGCGGTTCGTGGCGACTCCGGCGGATGCGAGTGACGTCGTCGTCGAAGCTCCGGGCGCGTCGCGGCGCCACGCACGCATCCCGGCGGAACGACGGCTCGTCGTGACGCTGGCGCGTGCGAACGGGATCACCGTGCTGGTGCGCGATCGGCAGGGGAGCGCGATGCGCGGCACGCTGCGAGTGCGAGCCGACCGCCTCCCGTTCGTCGCGGCCGCCGAAGGAACGGCCGCTGCCGCCGTGCAGGAGATCGCGAGCCAGCCGTTCGATCAGCTGTTCCCGCTCGGGCGCGCCGGGGAGGTTGCACTCGACGCCCTGGTGCCGGGGGTGCTGCTGCATCTCTCCGCGCTGGACACCGGCGGGCAGCAGGTCGCCGCGGTCGACGCGATCGCGCCTCCCGCGGAGCGCCGCGACACGGTGCGCATCGACGCCGACGTCACGACGCAGGCGCTGCGTTGCATCGTTCGCGACGAACGCGGGCGTCCGGTCGCGCGAGCTCGCGTGCACGTCGAGGCGGGCGAACTCGTCGACACGGGCCGCACCGATGCGCGCGGCGAGTTCGCCTTCACGTCGATGCAGAACGAAGTGCGCGGTGTGCACTTCGAGGTCGTGCATCCGGCGTTCGTCCCTTTCGTCCGCAACGATGCGGTCATGACACCCGGCGGCACGCCGATCGAGGTGACGCTGGTGGAGGGCCGCCGTCTCACGGCCCGCGTAAGACAGCAGAACGGCCGTCCGGTGACCGCGTGGTACGTGACGATCGGGGGAGGCGCTACCGGCCTCGCGACGGCGACAGGCGAAGGCGAGTACGTGTTCGATGTGATCGCCCGCGCGGCGGGGGAGATCACGGTCGCGCTCGTCGGCGGTCGCACGTTCACGCACGCCGTGAACGCGACGGACGAACTCGTCGACGTTCGCCTGCCCGATCTCGCCGACATCGATGTCGTGCTCGGCGAGGCGGTGATGGGCAAGGGCGGGATGCTGTCGATCGTCGTGACGCCGATCGAGCCTGCTGGCACGGCGGAACGGCGGCCCGTGCGACCGGACGAGCGCTCGCGCGGTGCAGCCACGATGCAGCTCGCGCCAGGTCGTTACCGCGTACAGCTCGAGCGGCGCGAACCGGGCCGTCGCGGTGCGGAGGCGCTCGGGTCTCCGCGCGAGCTGGACGTCGGGCCAGGCGCGAACGTGCGCGTCTCGCTGCCGTAGCGGGGCGGGAAGTTCGCCACGGACTGCATGGAGTCGCGCCGGCGGCGCGTTCCATGCGTCGTGCCACTCTCCCGTTCCGACGACGGTACGGAAGCGAACGACGCCGTTCGCCACCACCACGACGGTCTCCGTCGCTACCTGCGGTACCTCGGCGCACGCCCCGACCGCGTCGACGACCTCGCGCAGGAGGTGTTCGCGAAGGCGCTCGCGGCGCCGTTCGAATGGCGGTCGGAGGGCGAGACCGCAGCGTGGTTGCGCACGATCGCGCGGAACACGTTCGTGTCGTCGGCGCGGCGGCGCGACGTGTTCGTCGCCTCGGATCGCCTCGACGAACTGGTCGTTGCGTGGGAGACGCACTGCGGCGAGGACGACGGCGATGGACTGCTCATCGCGCTGCGCGAGTGCCTGCAGCGGCTGGGCGAGCGCCACCGGCAGGCGCTGGCGTGGCGCTACGGCGAACAGTGCCCCGTGCCGGTCGTGGCACAGAGGCTCGGTGTCGGGATCGCGGGCGCGGAGTCCCTGCTCGTACGTCTTCGTCGCGCCCTGCGCCGCTGCATCGAAGGGAGGCGTGGCGCATGAACGACGGCTTCGACCACGTGCTCGAGTTCGCGCTCCGCGAGGTGTTCGCCGAGCCGGCGTCGCGGACCGCGACGCTCGTGCAGACCGACCGCGCTCCGGCGCGGCGGCGGCGCCTGCGCGCGTGGACGATGCTCGCGGCCGCTGCGGCGCTCGTCGTGGTCGTACTGATCGACCGTGGCGACCGCGACGCCACCGCGTCGAGCGAACTGCTCGTCGCCGCCGCGGACGGCGTGTTGCATCGCGCGACCGTCGTCCGTTCGGGCGACACCGCGTTGTGCCCCGACGGCCCGCCGGTGCAGGTGACCCTGCCCGGCGGTGGTCGTCTGCGCGCGACGGCGGGCACGGCGTTCGTGCTGCGGGACGACGACGTCTCCCTGCTCGCTGGCGAAGTCCTCGCCGAGACGGGGCGCCGGGATCAGCGCGTACTCACTTCGCTCGGCGACGTGGCCGTCCTGGCCGACGGCCGCGTCTCCGTGCGTCGCTCTCCGTTCGTTCTCTCCGTTGCCGAGGAATCCCCGATGCGACTCACCGACGTTCTCTCCAGACTCGAACAGGTCCCCTCCGTTCTCTGTGTCACCGTCCTGCTCGGCGCCGCCGAACTGGCCGTCGGCCAGGAGCGAACCGGCTTGAAGGCCGGCCAGACGAAGGTCGTGCAGGACGCCGAGTCCGCGCGCCGCGATGCCGCGCTCGCGTCGACCTTGTTCGTCGCGTGCAACCGCGAACTGCCCCAGCCCGCGGACGAAGAATCCATGGCGCAGTGGAAGGTCGTCGACGAGGCCGTCGGCGAGCTGGCACGCCTGCTGCTGCGTTCTCCCACGGCCGTCACCGTGCTGCGGCAGGACCTGGCCGCGGCTCTCGCGCGCACCGGCACGTCCGACGACCTGCTGGGCCGCATGGTGCTTCTCGCCAATCTGACCGAGGTCGCGGAACTGCACCGCGGGGTCGCCGCCGTCGCCGAAAGGCAACGCAGCGCGCTGACCATCGACGACTGGGTCGCGATGGCCGAACGCGGAGAGAGCACGGCGATCGCGGAACTGCGGCGTCGCCTCGGCACGGACGAGGTGCTGCCCACCGACACGATCGCCGCGGCGCTCGTGATCGCAGGCGAGGACGACGAGAAAGCGCGCCTTCGGAAGCCGCTCGGGGTCCCGATCGCCGATTGCCTGGAGGACACGTTCAAGTTCGATGCGCGTTGCGCGGCTGCGTTCGCCCTGTCCCGCCGCGGCATCGAGGCCCCGCGCCGTGCCCTCCTCACCGACCTCGCCGCGGCGATCGAGACGCGCCTCGACTCTCCGTCCGACCTCGCGACGAGTGCCGGGTTCGTGCGCCGTGCGTGGTACTTCTTCGGCGACGGCACGACGCGGATCGGCCACCTGAACCAGCGCCTCGATGCGTGCCGCGTGCCCGGGTGGGGCGACCAGGACGATGCGGCCCGGGTGCGTGCGACGATGGCGGGCCTGCAGGAGCAGGATCCGAGGCAGACGGCTGGGCCACGCCGCGGCTGAAGGAGGCTGCGCGCGTTCGCGACCGCCGGGGCGTAGGCTCTGCGGCCGCGTGAACGAACCCGGCAAGCTCTTGTTGTCCGCCGTCGCGGGCGGTGCGATCGTCGGCGCATTTGCCTGGTGGCTCGGCGGCGCATCGCCACCGTCGGTCGCGCCGTCCGAGTCCGCTGCGGCGCCTGCGCCCGCTCCGCTCGTCGCGACGACGACGACGGACTTGGCGCCCGTTCTAGGGCGCCTCGACGCGATGGACCGCCGGCTCGGTCGCATCGAGGACCGCCTCGACGGATTCGCCGCGACGCCGGTGCGGACTCCGGTTTCGGGCCCCGCGCCGAGCGGGCCGATTGCGGTCGACGTCGACGCGCTGCAGCGCGCCCTCGAGGGAGTCGAGCAGAAGAAGCGCGACGCGAAGTCGGACGACGAACTGCTGCGCGGTGCGCGCGTCGCGGCGAAGACCGGCGACGTGGCGGACGGCATCGCGCAGTTGCAGGCTCTCCTGCAGCGGCCGCTCACGCCCGATCGCCGCGCCGAGGCGATGCTCGAACTCGGCATGCTGCAACGGCAGCTCGGGACGCGCGAGTCGCTGGCCGAATCGGCGCGCACGCTGCAGCAACTCGTCGATGCGAACGGGATGGAGAGCAAGGTCGGTCGCGGCGCCGCGTACCAGCTGGTGTGGACCTGCGCGGACATGAAGGACGCCGCACGGGGCATCGCCCTCGCGCAGGCCTATTCGCAGTCCCCGAGTGCGACGCCGTACCAGCGCGTCGAAGGGCGCTGGGCCACGGCGATCCTGATGCAGGGCTCCGGCGACGCGGCGCGTGCGCGGCAGGAGTTCGAAGCGCTGCTGCGCGACATGGGCGATCAGGCCGAGTTCGCGAAGCTCGCGACCGACATCCGCCAGCGGCTCGGGAAGTCCTGAGACCGGATGCACCTCGCCGATGTCGTTCCGTTCGTGTGGTGCGCGGTCGCCATCGTCGCCGTAGCGCGCTCGCGCCGCGGCGGCCGGCTCTGGTGGGTGACCTGCACGTTCGCCGCGATGCTCGCGACCCTGCACCGATGGGGATGGAACAAACCGCTCTACCACGCTGGCCGCGCGACGCTGATCGACTTCGGCGTCTACGACGACCGCCTGGTCTTCAAGGCCGCGATCGGCGTCGTCTTCGCAGCTCTCTGCGCGTGGTTCGCGTGGCGCATGCGCCGCTGGCCGCGGCGATTGCTGCCGCTGCATCGCATCGGGTGGCTCGCGATGCTCGCCGACGCGCTCTACGTCGCGGTGCGCACGCTGTCGATCGACGGATGGATGCCGATCGCGATCGGCGTCGAACCGGGCAAGAGCGTGCTCGGCCTCTCGCTCGCGATCGCGACGCTGCTCGCGTTCGCGTTCGCGCACGGACCGGCGCCGGAGATCGACGATGATGCGCTTTGACCTCGAAGAGGGCGGCGACGGCTTCGACGCGCCGGTCGTCGAAGGAGCGTTGTGGGGGATCCTGCTGCTGTTCGCGATCGTGCTCGTTCGCCGCGCGCCGGCCGGGCAGCGACGGGCGTGGGGCCTGATCCTCGCCGGCCTCTGCCTGATCGTCGCCGACAAGGCGTTCGACGTTCACGCGATCGCGCACGACACCGGGCAGTGGATCGCGCTCGCGATCGATCCGGAGTTCCAGCTGCGGGGCCCGCACGCGATCTGGCGGAACATGGCACTCGGAGCGCTGTTCGTCGGCTCGCTCTGGTTCGTCACGTGGCTGATCCGTCGCGACGAGTCGCTCGGGCGCGCGCAGATGTTCTGTCTCGCCGGACTCGCGCTCGTCGGCGCGCTCCTCGCGGCGCGTCTCGCGCCCGGCATCGAGCAGTACCTCGCCGACTGGATCACGAAGTCCATCGAACTCGCCGCGTGGATGTCGGTGCTCGCGGGGCAGCTCATCGGCCTGCGTCGCAAGAAAGAGCCGGGCCTCGTCGACGGCTTCCTGTGAACGCGGGCGGCTCGCGCTGAGGACCTTGCGCTCGTCCACGGCCAGCGGTCCCAACTTCCAACGAGCACCGGTTGGAGTCGCTGCCGCCGGCGGGATTGCTAGGATGCCGCGCGACCGATGAACAAGCCTCGCCTGACACTCGACGACCCGGCTTCGTTCTTGGCGTGGTTGGCCGGCGTTCGGAAGCGGGGCAGCGTCTCGTTGGATGAAGTCGACGTGGCGCAAGTGTTCGCGATCGCCGGGGTCGCGGCGCTGGCGCGGCTAGAAGGCAAGGAGCGCCTGCTCGTCGAAGAAGCGACGCAGAACGCAGCGCGATTCGCGCATGCAATCGGTTTCGAAGAGGTCGTTGGCGGCGAGCAGCCAAGCGCACCCGGGGAAGCCGACAGAACGGTGAAGCTGACGCGGGTGAAAGGGCGTGGTCCCTGGGAGCCGACGGCCGAGAAGATCGTCAGCCTGCTGTTTCCTTCGTCGACCGGGGACGCGTCGCGCCATCTCTTCAAGCACGTGCTGGTCGAGTTGTTGCGCAATGTGGGACAGCACAGCAACGATCCCCTCGGCGGCATCGTCACGGCACAACGGAACGATGCCGGCCCATATGTGCATTCGCCGGTAGTCCAGGTCGTCGTGGTCGACAACGGCATCGGTGTCTTCGAAGCGCTGCGGCACATGCGCCCCTCGATCAAGACACCAGCCGAAGCGCTCGTGAGGGCCTTGGAGCCCCACGTGTCGGGTGCGTTCGAGGAAGGGCAGAGCGGGAGCGGCGAGAACGCCGGTCTCGGTCTGTTCTTCGTTTCCGAGTTCGCCAAGGAGACCGACGGTCGCCTGTTCCTCGCCTCGCGCGGGGCTACGTACTTCCTGGACCGCAGCCAGTCGTCGGAGACGCAACCCGTTCTGACCAACGGCGTGGCTCCGGACTACCCCGGCACTCTCGTCGCATTCGAAACCGCCATCGCGCACGTCGGCAGTTTCGATGGGATCATGGCGCACATCCGCGACCTGGCGATGGCGCGCATGCCGAAGCGAATCACGCAGAACTGGCTGCGTTTCGAAGCACCGCCACCAGAGGCGTTGCACATCCTGGTGGCCGTGGCTTCGGAGGACACCGCGGCAGCGCAGGCGTATTCGATGAACGTCCTGCAGCCTCGCCTGCTGGAGCGCCGCTCGATCGCACTGGACTTCCGAAACATGCGCGTGTGCACCCAGAGTTTCCTGCACGCGCTCTTGCACCAGGCGGTGCGTTTGGCGTGGGCGCTCAAGGTGCCGATGTTCGTGGTGAACGCAGCTCCCGCCGTGCGCGCGCAACTCGAACTGGTCGAGGCCTACTCGCTCGGTGGTTGAGAGGGCTTGTGTCCATGCCGCGTCGCCGACGCGACGAGCCGGAGTCGTTGGGTTGCGCACGTCCCGGTCGCTTGCCACACTGACCGGCCCATGAGCGAGCCCAAACGATCGACGAAGGCGCACTACCCGGAAGTGAGCCCGCAGGCGAGCTTCCCGGCGATCGAGAAGGAAGTGCTCGCCCGGTGGGAGAGCGAGGGCACGTTCCAGAAGTCCGTGGAGCAGCGCGCGGCCGGCGACAACGAGTACGTGTTCTTCGACGGGCCGCCGTTCGCCAACGGCCTGCCGCACTACGGGCACCTCTTGACCGGTTTCGTGAAGGACGTCGTGCCGCGCTACCAGACGATGCGCGGTCGCCGCGTCGAGCGCCGCTTCGGATGGGACTGTCACGGACTGCCCGCGGAGATGGAGGCGGAGAAGGAGCTCGGCCTCTCGGGCGCGCAGGCGGTGCAGTCGATCGGACTCGACAAGTACAACGACGCGTGCCGGAAGAGCGTCCAGAAGTACACGAAGGAGTGGCGCAGCTACGTCACGCGCCAGGCGCGCTGGGTCGACTTCGACCGCGACTACAAGACGATGGACCTCTCCTACATGGAGAGCGTGCTGTGGGCATTCCGGCAGCTGCACGAGAAGGGGCTCGTCTACGAGGGCCAGCGCGTGATGGCCTACTCGTGGAAGCTGCGCACGCCGGTCAGCAACTTCGAGACGCGCATCGACGACAGCACGCGCCCGCGGCAGGACCCGGCAATCACGATCGCGTTCGCGCTGCAGCCGAAGGCCGGCGACCCGGGTCCGATGGCGATGCTCGTCTGGACGACGACGCCGTGGACGCTGCCGAGCAACCTCGCCCTCGCGGTCGGTCCCGAGATCGACTACGCGATCGTCCGGAAGGACGGCGTGCGCTACGTGATGGGCCAGGCGACGTTCGCGAACTACCAGAAGGAACTCGCGGGCTTCGAAGTCGAGAAGACGCTGAAGGGCAAGGACCTCGTCGGCCGCACGTACGAGCCGATGTTCCCGTTCTTCGTCGGCCGCAAGAACTGCTTCCGCGTGCTCGCCGGCGACTTCGTCGACACCGCCGAGGGCACCGGCGTCGTGCACATGGCGCCCGGCTTCGGCGAGGACGACCAGAAGGTCTGCGAAGCGAACGGCATCGAGCTCGTGTGTCCGGTCGACGACGACGGTTGCTTCACCGCCGAGGTCCCCACCTGGCGCGGCGTGCAGGTGTTCGACGCCAACAAGGACATCATCAAGGTGCTGAAGGAGCGCTCCGTGCTGCTCCGCCACGTCACCTACGAGCACAACTACCCGCACTGCTGGCGCACGCGCGAGCCGCTGATCTACAAGGCGATCCCCGGCGCGTGGTTCGTCAAGGTCACCGCGATCAAGGACCGCATGATCGCGCACAACAAGACGATCCGCTGGATCCCGGAACACATCCGCGACGGTCAGTTCGGCAAGTGGCTCGAGAACGCGCGCGACTGGTCGATCTCGCGCAACCGCTACTGGGGCGCACCGATCCCGGTCTGGAAGAGCGACGACCCGAAGTACCCGCGCGTCGACGTGTACGGCTCGATCGCGGAGATGGAGCGCGACTTCGGCGTGAAGGTCACGGACCTGCACCGGCCGTTCGTCGACCAGCTCACGCGCAAGAACCCCGACGACCCGACGGGGAAGTCGACGATGCGGCGTGTGCCCGAAGTGCTCGACTGCTGGTTCGAGTCGGGTTCGATGCCGTTCGCGCAGGTGCACTACCCGTTCGAGAACAAGCAGTGGTTCGAGGACCACTTCCCCGCCGACTTCATCGTCGAGTATGTCGCGCAGACGCGCGGCTGGTTCTACACGATGGTCGTGCTCGCGACGGCGCTGTTCGACAAGCCGCCGTTCGAGAACTGCATCTGCCACGGCGTGGTGCTCGACGAGAACGGCCAGAAGCTGTCGAAGTCGCTGCGCAACTACCCGGATCCGGTCGAACTCTTCGAGAAGACCGGCGCCGACGCGCTGCGCTGGTTCCTCGTGAGTTCGCCGATCCTGCGCGGCGGCGACCTGCAGATCGGCAAGGACGGCAAGCAGATCAGCGAGGTCGTGCGCCTCGTGCTCAACCCGATCTGGAACGCGTACTACTTCTTCGCCCTGTACGCGAACACCGACGGCGTCGTCGCGAAGGAGCGCAGCGACCAGACGGCGGTGCTCGACCGCTATGCGCTGGCGAAGACACGGGCGATGGTGGAGGGCGTGCAGCGCTGCATGGACGCCTACGACCTCGCGTCGGCGTGCGCCGTCGCGAAGGACCATCTCGACGCGCTCAACAACTGGTACATCCGCCGGAGTCGCCCGCGCTTCTGGGGCGAGACCGGGGCCGCGGATCGGCAGGACGCGTACGACACGCTGTACACGTGCCTCACGGTGCTGTGCCGCGCGCTGGCTCCGCTCCTACCGCTGCTCACCGAGAAGGTGTTCACGGGGCTCACCGGCGCAGCGTCCGTTCACCTCGCGGACTGGCCCGACGTGAGTCGCTTGCCGAACGACGCCGCGCTGGTCGCGCAGATGGATCGTGTGCGCGACGCGTGCTCGGTCGGCCTGTCGCTGCGCGAGGCGAAGAAGCTGCGCGTCCGCCTGCCGCTGCAGCAGGTCACGCTCGCCGGGCTCGACGCCGACGCGATGCAGCCGTTCGCCGAACTGCTCGCCGACGAACTCAACTGCAAGAGGGTCCAGTTCGCGCGCGACATCGGCACGTTCGGTTCGTTCCGGCTGCAGATCGATGCGAAGGCGCTCGGGCCGAAGCTGGGCCCGAAGATGAAGGACGTGCTCGCGGCGACGAAGAGCGGCGCGTGGAAGCTCGCCGGCGAGCGCGCCGAGATCGGCGGTGCCGTGCTCGAGAAGGGCGAGTACGTGCTGCAGCTCGTGCCCAAGGAGGGCATCACCGCCGCCGCGCTCTCGACCAACGACGTCGTGCTGGTGCTCGACACGAACGTCACACCCGAACTCGAACGCGAAGGTGTCGCGCGCGACTTCGTGCGCCTCGTGCAGCAGGCGCGCAAGGACGCGGGCCTGCACGTGAGCGACCGCATCGTGTTGTCCGTCGAGGCCGACGCCGTCACGCGCGAGGCGCTGCGCATCCACGACGCGTACGTGCGCGAGCAGGTCCTGGCGATCGCGCTAACGCACGGCGAGCCGGCCGCGGACGCGTTCGCCGCGGAGGGGCGCGTCGGGTCGGGAACCGGCGCGGGCGTGCGGATCGGCGTTCAGCGCGCGCCGTGACCATGTTCTGCGGCACCGAGCTCGCGGCGCGCATCGAACGCGCGGAGCGGGACCTTCTCGCCGCGGCGTGCGCGAACGT
Source organism: Planctomycetota bacterium (assembly GCA_016794565.1). GTDB lineage: Bacteria > Planctomycetota > UBA1135 > UBA1135 > UBA2386 > JAEUHQ01. The sequence goes on from JAEUHQ010000021.1 coordinate 24,058, forward strand.
TCGTCTCCGCGTGCCGCAAGTGTTCACCGCCGCGATCGGCGGGGGACTCGCTGCGATCACCGAGCCGGGATCGCCCTTGAACAAGGTCGCGGGTCTCGGCTTCGCAGCGTTCGACGAGGGCGCGTGGGCGGCGATCGAAGCGGAGCACGTGCGGCGCGGCGTCCCGATCCAGGTCGAACTCGCGACGCTGGCCGATCCGGCGCTCGGCCCGTTCTTCTCCGCGCGCGGTCACCGGGTCGTCGGCGTCGAGAACGTGTCGGGCCTCGCGCTCGACGGTGTGCCGGAGCCGCCGCGCACGGCCGTGGCGATCACCACGGCGGCGCTCGACGAGTGGATCGACACGATGGTGACCGGTTTCGCGGCGCCGGACACGCAGGGAGTCGCGTCGCACGAGTCGTTCGATCGCGAGCCGCTCGAACGCGTGATGCGGGACTTCGCGTCGGCCATGGGCGTGCATCGGTTCGTCGCGCGGGTCGGCGGCGAGGTCGCCGGGGCCGGCGCCATGCGGATCGGCGATGCGGTCGCGCAGCTCTGCGGCGCAGCGACGCTGCCCGTGTTCCGGAGGCGCGGCGTGCAGAGCGCGCTGCTCGCACACCGGCTTCGACATGCGCGCGACGCCGGCTGCGACCTCGCCGTCGTCACGACGCAGCCCGGGTCGAAGTCGCAGGAGAACGTTCAGCGGCGCGGCTTCGCGCTCCTCTATTCGCGGATCGTGCTCGTTCGCACGCCGGACTGATCCGCCGTCAGGCGGGGATCGTCGTGCCGCGGTCTCTGGTGCCCTGCTCGGCCTCGTCCGACGCGGAGGCCGATGCGAGCACCGGGCCGCCCGGTCGCGGCTCGGCGGCGCGGAACGTGCGTCGCACTCGAGGATGGAACCAGAGGTAGGCGGCGAGCGGCAGCACGAGCAGCACGATGGCGGCCGCGAGGAAGAAGCCGTCGCCGGTCGGGTCCTCCTGCAGCAAGGCACGGAAGGTCTCGGCACAGAGGAACGCACCGAGCCATGCGATTGCGGCGAGCGGGAACGAGGGGTGGCAGCGCAATTGCAGAACCAGGATGGCCGCGCCCGCGAGTCCCCACAGCAGGGCGAGTGGCGCGCGCCACGACGCGAGTCCGCCGAGCAGGCCGAGCGCGAAGAGCACCGGCATCGCGGCCAGGAGGCCGCCGCACGCCCATCGGGGCAGACCGTCCTCGTCGATGCGTTCGCGCGAACGGCGCCCGTGCGCGCGAGCGAGACGCTGTTGCGCGGACCAGAGATGGACGCCGCCGGCCGTGGCGCCGATCAGGAGCACCGTGTGCACGGCAATGTCGATGGCACGTGTGTGGTGGGCGACCGCCCAGACGGCCGAGATGCCGACGCAGACGACGAGCAGGATCAGCGACCACGTCGAGCGACGCACGGCGCGGTGGTGCGCCAGCTCGTGGTAGCGGCACGCGAGCAGCAGGATCGGAGCGAACAGGAGGAACGTCGGCCAGGTGGGCGAGAAGAGTGCGATGCCGCTGGCGACGAGTGCGCCCGTCGCCGGTGCGGCGAATTGGCTGCGCTCCTGCGGTCCCCGCGTGGCAGGAAACGTGCGGCGAACGAAGCGTCGTGCGCTGTCGAAGTAGCGGATCGCACCCACGGTGGAGAGGCCTTTCGACCGCGAGCGAGAATTGCGCGCCGGTCGGGTCAGTGTAGCCCGCGTGGAACGGCGACCGCGCGGTTGCGTGGGCACGCGTCGCTGGCATGGCGCACACGCGACGACCTTCGACTCGGGTGCGGATTCGCGCTGGTCGCGCACCGGATCGCAGTCGCGCGGTGGACCGCAGACCACGAACGAAACAGGTTCGTACCAGGGTTCCACTTCCGTGGTACACCGCTAGGGTGTCTCGCCCTGGCGATGCCGCCGCTTCGTTCGAAGGGCCCCCCGGGCATTGCCACCTTGTCTCGAGAAGAACCAAGACATGACTCGTTCCCTTGCCTTCCTTTCCATCGCCGCGTTGCTCGCTGCCGCGGCGCAGGCGCAGTGCCTGACGGCCGCGACCGGCTCTTCGGTCACCGGCAGCATCGTCCCCTGGGACAACTTCGACTCGTATGCGTCGTTCTTCGACGCCGACGACGAAGGCGTCACGAGCCCGGCGATCGCGTTCACCGCGTTCCCCAACTTCCCGATGGCCGGCGTGGCTGCGAACCTCGACCGCATGTTCATCGGCACGAACGGTGAGATCTACCTGTTCGACTCGACGAGCGGCGCGACCGAGCCTGCGGGCGGCGCCGAGTACGGCACCGACACGATCGACGAGCTGCGCGGCGGCGTCGGCGGCATGCCGCGCGTCGTCGTCTACGGCAACGATCTCGAGATGTCGGCCGTCGTCGGTGCGGTGTGGAACGTCAGCGTCGACCAGACGGTGCCGGGCGAATGCCGCGTCACCTGGACCGACGTGCGTCGCTACGCGACCACGGGCGATCGCTTCTCGTTCGACTGCACGCTGTTCGCCTCCGGCGCAGTGCGCTACTCGTACGGCTCGACGATCCCCGCCGACTTCCCGTTCGTCGGCATCTCGATCGGCAACGACGTCGGCTCCGCGGCCTCGCCGTCGCGCGACCTGACCAACTTCGCCGACTCCGGAACCGAGGGCATGCTGTACGAGGCCTTCGACACCGCGTCGTGGGATCTGTCCGGCAAGCAGATCATGCTGATCCCGAACGGGCTCGGCGGCTACTTCTCGACGGTGACGTGCACGCCGGCGTTCCACCAGTCGTACGGCCAGGGCTGCTACAGCGGCCTGACCGACAGCTTCCACCAGGCCTTCCCGCTCCCGGCTGTCGCCTCCCCGGCGCTGCAGGGCAACGCGATGATCCTGACCCCGACCGCCAACGGCTACACGGCGGCCTGGATCCCTGGCGGCGCAGCACTCTACGTCGCGCCGACCGGCGGCGCGGTGAACGTGTTCGCCGCGGCATCCGACGACGGCAGCATCGCCGTGACCCCGTCGGCTCCGCTGACGATTCCCGGCGGCACGACCCCGTCGATCAACGTCATGTCGAATGGCGTGATCTCGCTGAGCGCCACCGCTGCGAACGGCACGGACTTCTCTCCGACGTCGGGAGAATTCGGCACCGCCACGGTCCCCGCTGTCTACACCTGGCACGACTTCAACGAGGCCGAAACCGGCAGCGGTCGCATCAAGCGTGAAGAAGTCGGCGGCGTCCTCTACGTCACATGGGACAACGTCGAGAGCTACGCGGATCCGGACACGACGCTGAACCCGGGCACGATGCAGTTCCAGTTCGACCTCGCGTCGGGCCTCGTGACCGTGGTGTGGCAGGCGATCTCGCCCGACAGCACGGAATCGACGTGGACGACCGGCCTCCCGTACGTCGTCGGTCTCGGCGGTCCGGACACGGCGGCGCCCGCGCCGGTCAACCTCGCGACGGCTCTGCCGATCACGACGCAGCCGAACTCCTCGCTGCAGCCGCTCGCGTTGTCGGCCACGCCGGCGCCGGTCTACACGATCGGCGGCCCGTCGGTGCCGATCACGTACACGGCGTCGAACGTGATCGACCTCGCGCCGCCGCTCGGCATCGGCATCGGGATCCTGCTGTTCAGCGTCGCGCCGTTCCCGGGCGGCCTGGACCTCGGCTTCCTCGACATGCCGGGCTGCAACCTGAACATCGCCTCGCTCGATGTGACGATCCC
>JAEUHQ010000044.1 GCA_016794565.1 Planctomycetota bacterium
GTCGAGGTGTGACGACGCGCGCCGTGTCCGCGGCGCCGCCGTCGGGAACGGGTCACTTGCCACGAAAGCCGCGCACGATCTTGACGAGTGCGGCGAGGGTCTCCGTCTGGCCCTTCAGCTGCGGCTGCGCGGGCATCATCGGGCTCTTCCCGACGGCGGCGCCGCCGAACACGATCGTCTTCGTGATCTGCTCGTCGTTGACCGAGTCCTGCCACGCGACGTCGGCGAACGAGCGCGGCTTCGGGTCCAGCGCGGCGGCACCCGGACCGTCGCCGTGCCCGGACGATCCGTGGCAGGTGAAGCACAGCGAGTCGAACAACGCGCGCGCCTCCTTCTCGCCCGTCGCCGCCGGCGCGTTGGCAGCCGGCTTGGCGGTCGTCGCGGGCTTGCCGGCACCGCCGCCGCACGCTGCCGCGATCACGAAGACGGTGAGGGGAGAGAGAAGGCGACGGGTGTGGCGTTGCGACATGGGCTCCGCGGTCGATCGGACCGCTCCTCCGGTGCAATGGATCCCGGACTCCATAAATACACAAAACCGTCTGCTACGCCTTCCTTCCGTCGCCGCCTGGGCATTCGTGCGTACGCCACCAAGAGGCCGGTCCGGTGGCGCGCTCGATCGGCCCGGCGTCGCTTCCTCCGCAGAGAGGCTTACAGCGAAACTGTCGTGGATTCTGGATCTTCTGATCCTCATCCCAACCCGGAGATTCGGTTTGCACACACCCTTCCGCGCCTTCGTCCTGCTCGCTTCCTGTCTCGTCGCGTGCGGTCAGCCCGCGGAGGGGCCTCGCACGGCCAACCCCGCGCCGACCGCCGCACCCCGCGAGAACGCCCCGCCGCCGCTGGACCCGGACAACATCGTCAGCATCGCGATCGGCTCGAAGGACCACACCACGCTGGTCGCGGCGCTGAAGGCGGCGAACTACGTGACTTCGGTCGCGAATCCGGGCCCGCTCACCGTCTTCGCGCCGACGGACGCGGCGTTCGCGAAGCTGCCTCCTGGCACGGTCGAGGGGCTCGTGAAGCCGGAGAAGCAGGCCGATCTGCGCGAGATCCTGAAGTACCACGTCGCACCCGCCACGTGGGAAACGAGCGCACTGAAGGACGGCATGACCCTCGGCATGGCGAACGGCAAGAAGACGAAGATCCGGGTCGTGGACGGCAAGGTCCACATCGACGACGCAACCGTCGTGGCGTCGATTCGCGCGAGCAACGGCATCGTGCACGTCGTGGACACGGTCCTGCTGCCGCCAGCCAAGTGAGCGCCGGCGCATCCAGCCGCACGACTCCGGCGAACCGGATCGGCATGTCCGCGATGCAGGGTTCCCTCCTCAACCTGACGGCGATCTACGGCCTGCGGGCGATGGCGACGCTGGCCGCCCTCGCGCCCGGCGAGTCCCTCGTCGTCGCCGACCTCGCCGAGCGGACCGGAGTGCCGCAGCAGTACCTCTCGAAGGTGATGCGCAAGCTCGTGGTCGCCCGACTCGTGCGGTCCCAGCGCGGGCCCGGCGGCGGCTTCATGCTGGCGAAGCCGCCTGCGTCGATCACCCTCGCCCACGTGCTCGGTGCGATCGACCAGGGTCTCGCCGGTGGCTGCGCGTTCGGCTACGACGCGTGTGACACGGCGAATCCGTGCGCGCTGCACCCGGTCTGGACGCAGTTGCAGACCAGCCTGGCATCGTGGTCGACGGGCTCGACGCTCGCCGATCTGGCTCCCTCCGCGCCGGTGCGGACCCGTAGGAAGTAGAGGCAGCCGGCGCGAAACGCTCAGCCGCCACCGGCATCGAAGGGAGATGGAACCGCCCGATCGCGGCGCGTATCCCTGCGCCCTCATGATCGCCCCCTCGCTCGCCCGCGGCCGGCTCGCCGGCTTCTTGACCGCCACCCTGCTCGCTGCGTGCGGAGCGGCGCCCGAACCTGCAGGCCACGTGCATCGGGTGACCACGACGGTCACCGTCACCGACGACGGCCTGCTGCCGGCGGCAACGGTCACGATCCCCGTGTTCTCGACGGTCGTGTGGCGCAACCGCGGAACGCATCCGCTCGCGGTGAAGGTCGAAGCGACGGCGTGCCCGAGCTGCGACACGGTGTTCGGCTTCGTGACCGGCGAGGACGGCGCGCGCTCGGTATCGCTCGAGCCGGGCGCCGTCGCCACGCTCTGCTTCCACGGCCAGGGCTCGTTCCCGTTCGTCGCCCGCGTCGGCGACCACGAACACCGCGGCGTGATCGAAGTCGGAGGCATGCCGTGACCGCGGTCCGGCGCTTCGCGGCGGCGCTCCTCCTGGCGCTGCCGGCGTGCGGCGGCGTGAACCACCGGCTGCGCAACGAACTCGCGCAACCCGCCACGGTCGCGGTGCTGCCGTTCGCCGGGCCGGCGAACGCCGCTTCGCGCGACGCGACGCGGGCCCTCGTGCAGAGCCGCCTCGCCGCTCGCGGCTATCGCCTCGTCGAGACCAACTGGGTCGATCGCATCCTCAGCGAACGCGGCTGGCTGCGAGATCCCGCGGCGTTCGACCCGAGCAAGCTCGCCATGCCCGAGGTCATCGCGGCGCTCGGTGTCGACGCGGTCGTCGTGGGCAAGGGCTTCGACGAAACGAGCTTCAACATCCTCGTCCTGCGGCGTCACGCCTTCGGCGGCGACCTCGCGGTCGAGCGGTCAGACGGCGTCTGGTGGTCCGCCAACCACTCGGCCGGTTCGTACGGCGGCTTCCTGCTCACCAGCGGCCAGGTGTTCTCCGAACTGCGCGCGCAGGGCGATCACGGCACGCCGATGCAGACGCTCGCCCTCGTCGACGAGTTCGTCGGCGACGTCGTGGCGACGATCCCGACCCGACAACCCGGCGCCGCTGCGCCGCTGCCCGCGGTGAACGACGTGACGTCGAAGCGCACGGCGATGCCGGACGGCAGCGAGCGGCTCGTCGTCGAGTCGCGCGCCACTCCGGACTGCAGCGTCTGCGTCGACCTGCTGCCGATCGCGCGCGGCGTGCCGATGGTCGCGCTGCCCGGCGAACCGGGCCGCTACCGCGCGACGCAGGACCTGCCGAAGGAATCGAAGGTCACCTCGATCGCCGTTCGTGCACGCAGCGCGTACGGCAGCGAAGTGAAGAAGGAGGTGACGCCGTGATCCGCCGCCGCATCGCCGGGCTCACGCCCTTCGTGTCGCTTCTCGCCCTCGCCGCGTGCACCGGCGTCGCCGCGACGAACCACGCCGAACCCGAGCTCGAGGGCCTCCGGTCCGCGGGCTACCGGATCGCCGTCATGCCGTTCACGGTCACCGCGCCGGCGGACGGATTCCTCGGCGCGACGCTCGGGCCGGTCGGCGAACTGCTGTCGCTCGAAACGAGCGAGGAAGCGCCGATGCGCGACCAGCTCGGCGAACTGCTGCGCGGCGACGTGATCGCGTGGCTGCAGCAGAGCGAATACGACGTCATGGATCCGTGGTACGCGGCGACGCGCCTCGGCCACGCCGGCTACTCGAAGGAGCAGCTGCAGGATCCGACGCGCGCGACCGAACTCGCGAAGGCGCTCGAGGTCGACGGCGTGGTGTTCGGCGACGTGCGCCGATGGAACCGCGACTACTACGTGCTCCAGTCGGTCGTCGAAGTGGCGCTCCACCTCGATCTCGTGGACGGCGCATCGCGGAAGAAGCTCTTCTCCACGGACCGCACGGAAACCGTCGGCTCTGGGATCACCGGCGGACCCACAGGCTACGTGTCGGCAGCGACCGAGCCGATCGCGGGACTGCGCGGCAGCAACCTCCGCGCGCTCACGCGCTCCGTCGCACGCAACGTCGTCACCGACCTGAACGGCGGCATGCTCGGCAACAACCTCGGCCCGACGTCGCCGCGCCTGTCGATCGTCGCCCTCGCCAAGGAGCACGCCGGTCCGTTCCGCGAGGGCGAGCGCGTCGACGTGATCGCGGTCGGCACGCCCGGCTGCGACGTGCGGTTCGACGTCGGCCGTCTGCGCATCGAGGTCCCGATGCAGCAGACGGCCGTCGCCAAGGACGCACGCGGTGATCGTGCGACCTACCTCGGCCACTACGTCGTCGACTCGCCCGACCTCGCGAACGAACTGCCCGTGACCTGCACGATCCAGCGCGGCACGGCGCGGCGGACCGTGACCAGCCGCTACCGCTGGGAAGGCACGGTGTCGCTCGACGGCTCGGCGCGGTAGCGTCGGCTTCGTGCTGTCCCCGGCCATGCCAGGCGGCTCGGCCGGAGTGTCGGGCGCGCGAACGGCGAACACGATCGCGATCCTCTCGCTCGTGCTCGCGACCGTGATCGCGTACTGGCCGATGCTCGCGCAGGGTTTCTGGGCCGACGACTTCGCGCTGCTCTGGACCAACCGCGATCTCGGCTGGAACGGCTCGCTGCGGTTCCTGCTCTTCGCCGACTTCGGCGACCGCGAGTGGCGCTACTGGCGCCCCGGCTGGACCTTCGTCCTGTGGGCGATGCACTCGCTCTTCGGCGCGAACCCGGAGCCGTGGAAGTGGCTCGCGCTCGCGATGCACGTCGTGTGCGTCGTGCTGGTCCACGAAGTCGCGCGGCGAACGGTCCGGTCCGTGCCTCTCGCGGCCGGCGCAGCGGCGTTCTTCGCCCTGCACGGCTCCCACGTCGAAGCGGTCGCGTGGACCGCGGCGGCGCTGAACGTCCTGCCGACCGCGCTGGCTCTCGTCGCGGCGACGGCGCTCGTCTGGCGCGGAGCGAGAACGGGCGCCGCGCCGCCGCTGCTCGGCGCGATCGCACTCGCGGCGGTGTCGCTCACCTTCAAGGAAGCCGCGTACGCGTTCCCGGCCGTCGTCGCCGCCGCGTGGCTGCTCCGCCGCGAACGAGGGCGGTGGAGTGCGAAGGACTCGCGCATGGCGGCCGCCGCTGCCGCGACCGCAACACTCGTCGCGTGGCACTACGTCGCGCGGAACCGGACCGATGGCTACGCCGGTTCGCTCGAGCTGATGGCGCGGGTGTTCGCAGCGAACTTCCACGGCTTCGCGCGTCAGCTGACGCCGCTGCCCGACGCGCCGATCGCGGTCGCCCTCGGCGCCTTCGCCGTCGCGGCACTCCTGTTCCTCTGGCTCGATGCCCGTGGGAGATTCTGGCTCGTCGCCACCGCGGCGGGGACCGTGCCGTACGTGTTCCTGTCGAGCAGCGGCCGGTTCGCGTACCTCTTCCACGCGCCGCTGGCCGTGCTGCTCGCATCGTGGGTCGCGCGCACGTTCGCGACCGAAGGCCGCCCCGGACGCGCACGGGCTCTCGGGGCGTTCCTCGTGGCCGCACTGGCTCTCTCGCCCGAAGGACTGCGTCACGCGCTCGACGTGTTCGGTCGAGACGCCGAACGCGCCCGGGTCGCGGTCGACCGCCTCGTCGCGGAAGGTCACGCGGCGTCGGGTTCGCTCCGCGTCGACGTCGTGCCGCTCTGCCTGGACAACGGGCTCGCCGGCGCGCTGTCGCTGCGACTCGGGCGCGCCGTGCACGTCGACACCATGCACTCCCTGCCGCGGCCGCCGTTCCTCGTGCACTTCGACACCAGCGGGACCCACATCCCCCGCGACAGCGTGATCCTGCGCTGGGACGACGCCGGCACGCGGTACGTCGCGACGACGTTCGGTGCGATGCTCGGCGACCTGCATCCGATCCCGATCTTCTCGCTGAGCCACCGCTGGCGTCCGGTGGCCGACGACGGTGCCGCGCTCGAAGCCCTGCGCAACGCGGGCGCGGACCCGCAGCACGAGACGCTTCTGCTCGCGCCGCCGCCGTTCCCGATCGATCCGGACGCGACCGGTCGCGTGATCGAAGTCAGCACCGACGTGCGGAACATCGGCGCCGTCGTCGAGTGCACCGGACCGAGTCTCGTGGTCGTGGCGTTCCCGGTGCCGATCGATCTGTTGCGCCCGGGTGCTGGCATCGAGGTCGACGGCGTGAGCACGACGGTGCTCGCGGCGAACGCGATCTTCCACGCCGCCGCCGTGCCGGCCGGCCGCCACCGCATCCGGCTGGTCCTCGCACCCTGACGGGCCGAGTGCAGCGGCGGCATGCGCCGTGATCCGGTAGCCTGCGCACGATGGGCACGTTCACCGACCGCTACCTCGTGGAGCCGGGCGAGAAGGTCCGGCTCGCCGACTTCGATCCGCGCGACACGAAGCCGTTCGGCGGCGACAAGGACGAAGGCCGCGCTCGCGTCGCGAAGCTCAACGCCCGCCTCGAAGAACTGCAGGAGGCGCTCTACGCCGAGGGTCGCCACCGGCTGCTCGTCGTGCTGCAGGGCATGGACTCGAGCGGCAAGGACGGGACGATCCGCTCGGTCTTCGACGGCGTGAACCCGCAGGGCGTCAAGGTCGCGTGTTTCAAGAAGCCCACGCCGCCGGAACTCGCGCACGACTTCCTGTGGCGCGTGCACCCGCACACGCCGGCTTGCGGCGAGATCGCGATCTGGAACCGGAGCCACTACGAGGACGTGCTGATCACGCGCGTGCACGAACTCGTGAACGAGACGTGCTGGAAGCGCCGCTACGAACACATCCGCGCGTTCGAAGCGCTGCTCGCCGACGAGGGCACGACGATCCTGAAGTTCTTCCTTCACATCGGGAAGGACGAGCAGCGCCAGCGGCTGCAGGAGCGCATCGACGACCCGAAGAAGCGGTGGAAGTGGAACAAGGCGGACCTCGAGGAGCGCCGCCACTTCGACGACTACCGCGCCGCGTACGAGGACGCGCTGTCCGCGACCGCCGCGGAGCACGCCCCGTGGTACGTGGTGCCCGCGGATCGCAACTGGTATCGGGATCTCGTCATCAGCGAGGTCCTCGTCGCGACGCTGGAGAAGCTCGACATCCGCCTCCCGCCGGGAGATCCGGGCATCGAAGACCTGAAGGTCACCTGAACCGCCGGGCACCGCGCACGCCGGGCCTGACTCCGTCGCGGCGGGACGCTATCCTTCGCCGTCCGCGATGCTCCGCCTTCCCCTTCTCCTCTGCGCGCTGTCGGTCCTCGGCTCGGATCCGAAGAAGATCGGCTTCGCGACGCTCGCCGGCTTCGACTTCAAGGAAGGCATGACGCTGCCGAAGGAGGTCAACGACCTCGACCAGAAGAGCGTCACGATCTCCGGCTTCATGCAGCGCGAAGTCGCCGGCAGCGACCCGGTGAACCAGTTCCTCCTGGTCAACGAGGGATGCGGCTGCAACGGCACGCCGAAGATGAACGAGATCGTGTTCTGCACGTTGCCGACCGGCGTGAAGATGGACCTGAAGCCCGGCGTCGTGTCGGTCACCGGCACGCTCTACGTCGGCGAAGAGAAGGAAGACGGCGTCGTCGTGATGCTCTACCAGATGGACGCGGACAGCGTTCAGTGAGCGCCGTCTCCATGCGTTGGCATCCGGTGCGGGTGCTCCTCGTCGCCGCGCTCGCGGTCCCGCTGCTGGCCTTCTGGCCGAAGCCGCAGGGCGATGCCGCGACCGACTGGGCGAAGGAGGTCGATCGCGCGGCCAACTCGCCCCGCTACGGCCTGCGCCTCGCCGCGGCGCGCAAGCTCGCCGACGCGGGCGCGGACGCGGTGCCCGCCATCGACGCGTTCGCGCAGAAGCACGGACGCAACACCCTGCCCGCGGCGCTGGTCGAGGCGATCGCCGACCGCACCACGCTCGACGCGCCGGTCGTCAACCAGCTCGTCGCGTGGGCGAAGGACGAGGACTTCTACTGGCGCTCCGCGGCGATGCGCGGCCTCGCGCTCCGCGCACCGAAGCTGCCGGACGCCGCGGCCGATCTGCGCGCGCTGATGCAGCGCTTCCGCGACGACCCGGCGTGGCTGATGCGCTGCCACGCGCGCGTCGGACTCGTGCTGCTCGGCGACGACACCGTTCTCGCGTTGCCCGAGGAC
>JAEUHQ010000103.1 GCA_016794565.1 Planctomycetota bacterium
CTGCTGCGCGACGGCGGTCAGCAGCTTGAGGCGGCTGACTTCCTTGCTGAGGTCGGCGATCGAACCTTCGCGGTTCTGCACGTCACCCTGCAGCGAGGCGATCTGCGCCTTGAGGCCGCGGTTCTCCGCTTCGGCGGAGTCCTTCGCGCGCACGGCGTCATCGCGGGTTTTCTGGTCCGCGATCGAGGACTCGTAGGCCGACTTGGCCTGGTTGAAGGCCGCGTTGACGGCGACACTCATCTGCTCGTTCGTCGCGCGGATCTGCGAGAGATCGGCAGTCTGCGCCGCGATCATCTGCTGCTGGCGCTTGACCTCGTCCTCCTTCTGCTGGAGGCGGACCTGCACCTCACCGAGCTGGGTCTCGGCGGCGGTCTTCGCGTTCTCGAAGTTGTTGCGATCCTTCTCGAGACCGACGCGCTCGGCATCCCAAGTCGAGGTCTTGTCGGCGAGTTCCTTCTCCTTCGCCGTGAACTTCGCCTTCCAGTTGTGCTGCGTCTGCACGTGCGAGCCCGCGAACATCACGAAGGCGCCGGCAGCGATGAGGTTGAGGACGATGAAAACGCGACCGATGGGACTCATGGTTATCCGTGACTCCTGACTTGCAGATCTGCGGGGTCGGCTCCGGCGAAGGGCGATTCGTCCAGGGTTCCGACTGAGCTGTTCAGAGGGGTTGGAAGACGTCGTGGGTTGCCCCGCACGGGCAAGACCCGCACGTGGAGAAACCGCATCCCAAAGCGAGAGGGCAGAGGGCGGCGGAATCCTAACTGCATGCCCGAGACCGTCAAGAACCACTTCGAGCTGCGGCCGGGCAATGCCGGCGCGTCAGTTCGGCCTGGTGACGATTCGGTTCGAACGGAGTCTAGCCCACGCAACGAGTGCGTGCAGAAGCGCGGCCAGGAGCAAGCAGCCGACCGCCGGACCCGACCAGGCTCGCAACCATGCCATCGGCGGAAGCACACCGGCACCGAGTGGCACATCGATGCGGAGAATTCGCGCCGCCGCCGCGGGCGAGGGCCGAACGGGCAGGTCGGCGAGCACCCGACCGTCGGCCGACACGGCGGCCGTCCAGCCGTCGGTCGTGCACCGGACCAACGGCGTGCACGTCTCCAGCGCGCGGCAGACGCTCGACGCGACGAGCTGGGTCAGTTCACTGCCGCCGCGGAACCAGGACTCGTTCGACAAGACGCACAGGAACCGCGCCCCCGCGGCCACGTAGGCCGCCGCCGGCGCGGGATAGGCATTGTCGTAGCAGAGCAGCGAACCGAACCGCGTCCCGTCCGCGAGCTCGAGGGGCGCTCGCTGTGCACCGGCCACACAGTCCGCAGGCATGCCGAACAACGGCGACAGCGCGTCGTACACCGGTTCGCGCAGGGCGGTCGGCAAGCGTCGCAGCACAGGAAGGAACTCGCCGCCCGGTACGAGGCACGTCTTCTCGTGATGCCCCTTTGCGCGGCCGTTTCGCAAGTCGACGAGGACGGCGGCAGGAGTGCTGCGACGGTCGTGGTCGACGTTCGTCCCGACGAGCGCGTCGATCGGCATTCGCGGCAAGTCGATCACGACCTCGCCGGCATCGATGTCGGCGCCGTCGAGCCAGAGCGCGAGACTCGACTCGGGCCACAGCACGAGATCCGGCGCGCGGCCGTCGGCGAGCATCGCCCGCGTGGGCCCGATCAGGCGTTCGTTCACGGCCGCGCGATGGGTGCGCCTCGACTCTTCCCGCCCGAGTCCGAGATACGGGTCGAGGCAGTGCAGTCCCGGCTCGACCGCAGCGACCGACACGGAGCGGCGTTCCGCGTCGGGGGGCGCGACCTCGAGCAGGTTGCCGACGACGGTCGCAGCGCACGCGACGACCGCCGCGATGCCGAACCCGCGCTTGCCGGCGTGCCACGGCGGCGCGCCGATGCGCCAGCTGCGCCACCACTCGACGACCACCGCGGCGAGCCATGCGCACAGCACGTTCGCGAGCGACTCGCCGCCGAGGCGCAGCGAGCCGAGCAGCACCGGCCACTGCCAGAGCGTGTGGCACGGCTGACCGTGCGGGTAGGCGATCTCGGGCATGTTCGCGCGCAGCCAGAACGACCCCGCGCTCATGAGGGCGAAGCCGACCGCTGCAAGACGCGGAGGCAGTCGCCGCACCGCGACGGTGCCGAGCACGAAGTAGAGCCCGCCGAGCACGACGATGCCGAGGAACGCGGGGACCATGCCGATCGGACCGAGGAACGATGCGAGCGCGTGGTGTACCGACCACGAGAACCACACCATGTGCACGCACCCGAGCAGCATCGTGTGGCGAAACGGTCGCGCACCCGCCGTCGCGATCGCGAACCACGCCGCGAGCCCGGCGAACACGAGGAACTCGGCTCCCGGCCACACGGCCGGCGGCGTCGCCACGGCGAGCGCGGCTCCGCCGCCGAGCGCGGCGCGCCACGCGGGACCCCGAGCGGTCGTCATGGCAGCGCAAGGCCGCCCGACCCACCGACGAACGGCACGAGCACACCGTCCCCCCACGGGGCCTGGTTCGGCACCAGGACGTAGCCGTCGCGGTGCAGGAGGCCGAACGGATCGCCGCTCGGCGACGCGGGAGCGAGGTCCGCCACGAACGATCCGTCCGCGGCGACGCGCGCGCGGGCCGGCACGGCCTGCAGGCGCGAGTTCGTCACCCACGGCGAACCGCCGGCGCGCGCAGCGGCGATCAGTTCGCCGGGCTCGCCGCCGCACACGGCGACGAGCAGCGGCCGTACGAGGAGATCGAACACCGTGAACGCCGAGGCCGGGTTGCCGGGCAGACCGAAGATCCAGCGGGCGCCGCGCGCGGTGGAGCGGGTGCCGAAGTAGGTCGGCTTGCCCGGTTTCAGGTCGATGCCGTGGAACTCCGTGCGCACGCCGATCTCCCGGAGAGTGCCGTGCACGAGGTCGTGCGTGCCCTTGCTGATGCCGCCGATCGTCACGAGCACGTCGGCGCCGTCGAGTCCTTCCTGCAAGAGCCGCCGCAGCGCGACGGGCTCGTCCGGCGCGACGCCAAGGCGCCACGGCTCGCCGCCGCATTCGCGCACCTGCGCCGCGGTCGCCCACGAGTTGCTCTCGCGCACCTGGTGCGGCAACGGCACGGTTTCGACGGGCACGACTTCGTCGCCGGTGGCGACGATCGCGACGCGCGGGCGGCGAACGACCGCCACGTTCGTGCGACCGAGCACTGCGAGCACGCCGATGGCCGCAGCGCCGACACGGTCGCCGCGCACGAGCACGCGCTGGCCCGCCGCGAGTTCGCTGCCGAGCGGGCGCACGTTCTGGCCGCGCCGCACCTGCGCCTGCAGCGTCACCGGCGACGACTGGAAGCCGCTCGTGTTCTCGACCGGGACCACCGCGTCGGCGCCCGCCGGAACGACCGCGCCGGTCATGATGCGGATCGCCGCGCCGGCGGGGAGTTCCCCGGCGAACGGGGATCCCGCGAGACTCTGCCCCACCACGTCGCACCGCGTCCCCGCCGGGAGCCCGGCGTCGCCGGCTCGCACCGCGAACCCGTCCATCGCCGAACGATCGGTCGCGGGCCACGGACCGGCCGACACGACGTCTTCTCCGAGGACGCGACCGTGCGCATCGAACAGGCCCACGCTTTCCAGGCCCAGCGGCTCGCGGCAACTGGCGAGCACGTGCGCGCGAGCGTCGCGGAGGGTCAATGCAGCCATCGCGGCACCTTCGCGCGCGCACGCCGAGCGCGCAAGCTCGGATCGGCGCTTGCCTTCACCGAGCGTGCAGAGCCGCTCCGCAGAGCTTGTAGAGGATGCGCGCCCCGACGTTCGCGTCCCACTCGTCCTCACCGGGCGCCACCTCCACCACGTCGAATCCGACGATCCGTCGCCCGCTGCGCGCCAACGCTTCGATCAGGTGCGCCGCCTCACCGAAGGACAGGCCGCCGGGAACCGGCGTCCCGGTGTGCGGGCACAGCGACGGGTCGAGACCGTCGATGTCGAAGCTGACCCACACGTGGCGCGGCAGCGCCTTCACGGCGTCCTGGCACAGAGAGTCGAACGTCGCACCGAGGCCGCGACGCCGCTGCCATTCCTGGTCGAAGTGCGTCATCACGCGGCCGCCGCTCTGCTGGATCGCGAGGAACTCCTGCTCGCAGAAGTCGCGGATGCCGACCTGTACGAGCCGCTTCACGGCCGGCACGCGCTGCAGCACGTTGTCCATGATCGACGCGTGGCTCCACTGGAAGCCCTCGTACGCGACCCGGAGATCGGCGTGTGCGTCGACGTGCAGAATCCCGAGTTCGGGGAAGCGTGCGCCGGCAGCGGCGATCGCGCCGAACGGCACGGAATGGTCACCGCCGACGATGCCGGGGATGCGTCCCTGTTCGAACAGCGCCGCCGTCGCACGCTGCACGATGTCGTTCACACGCACACCCGCTGCATCGATCGCGTCGACGCTCCCCTTGGAACCGCGGCCGGCGAGTTCCGCCTCGACGAGCGCACGCGCCTTCTCGTGGCTCGGCAACAGGGACGGATCGACCGCCTGCATGTGGATGCCGCGCTCGTAGACGCGGCCGAACTGGAAGTCGTAGAGATCGACCTGGCGGCTCGCGGCGAGGATCGCCGCGGGTCCACGCTCCGCACCGCCGCCGTAGGAGACCGTCGCGGCGAACGGGACGGGCACGAGCACGATCGCCGCATCCTCCGCGGCGGTGTCGAGACCGAAAATGCCGCTGTCGTGAGCAGCCGCGGCGTTGGGGTCGAAACCGGTCATGCGCAATCCCTACTGCGCGGCCGCTGTTCGCCGCAAGCGCGATCGGGCGCGCGGGGCGAGACCGGCAAAAAAAGGCTCCCTGGCTGGGGGTGCGATCAGAATTCGGTCAGGAAGGAGTCAGGCAGGAGAGTCCGCACTCGAACAGACAGGAGGAAGAATCCAGCCAGGGAGCCCACCTCGTCTCGTTTGCGGGTCCATGCCACCCGCGCCCGCATTTACGCACACATCGCGAAAAAGTAACAGCCCCTGGCGCAAGTCGGGCAGCATGCCCTGTCCCCGCGCAACACGTCCGCCTCCCGGTGGCCCCATCGCGACCGCGCGAAGTTCCCCTTGCCGCTTGAGTCGCGCCGAGCCTTCTGCTTACGTCTTCGCCCCTTGCCGACGGCATGGCAGGATAGCTCAGCTGGTTAGAGCGGCGGCTTCATAAGCCGTAGGTCGCCGGTTCAAGTCCGGCTCCTGCTACCACTTCCCTCGGCGCCCCGCCTCTGGCGCGACCCCGCTCCGTGCGGCGGAGCGCAGCGCGGCGGACCGCTGACCGCCGGTGGTCCGGGCAGCTCACCGGGGCGCCGTCGCCACCCGCCCCGTCGCGGGATCGATCGACAGGCCGAGCTCCTCGTCGCGAGCGACCCAGAAGAAGAACAGGTGCATCATCTCATCGGTCGTCTCGAGGCCGAACCGCACCGGCTCGGTGGGGTCCGGGTTCCAAGGGTTCCAGGTCGAGTTGTCGTAGTGCGCCAGCGCCGTGATGCGCGTGCCCTTCGGAAAGTGCATCGCGCCGGTGTTCCAACGGTACGACTGCTGCCACTCGAAGTTGTAGTTCGGCACGACGAGCAGCGTGTCCCGGTTCCCGTCGGGGGTCTCCGCGGTGACCGTCATGTCGCGCCCCCGCAGGTGCATGTGCACGAAGAGCCCGATGCCCTCGGCGTCCGCCGGGATGGTCTTCGTCGCGCGAACAGGATGCGCCATCGCGCCCGCCGGGATCTCGAAACGGAAGTTCGCCGCGATCGAGACCTGCATCTCCTTCTGCACCGTGACTCGGGGGAAGCGCAGACCGACGGACAGGCGGTCGGTCTCCGGCTCGCCGGTCGTCACGTAGTGCGCCTGCAGCGCCAGCACCGAGCCGGCACGGATCAGCACCGCGGTACCGGGGTCCATGACGAGCGGATCCCCGCCCGGCACGTAGCCGGTGATGAAACCCTCCTGCGTGAACTTCTCGCCGAACTTGACGCGAGCGAGGTTGCAGTGGTGCAGCACGCGTTCGTTCTGCGGCTTGATCTCGATCGCCTCGACCCAGGTGTCGTGCTCGAAGCGGTACGGGAGCACATAGTAGTGGTACGGGATCACACCCTCGGCCGGCAGTCGGATCGGCGCCTTCACGCCGATCACGAGGTCCGGCTCGCCGATCCGCCACGCGCCGGTCGGCAGTTCGCGCGGCGGTGGCAAGTCCTTGCTGTCGCCGCTCGGCATGCCCGCGGCCGACCAGCGCAGCACCGTCGCGCGCTCCGCCGCGGACATCCCGCGATGGTTGCGGAAGACGCCGTGCGCGGAGTCGCCGTACCAGGGTGGCATGCGGCCCTGCTCGACGACCTCCACCACCATCGATGCGTGCTTGCGAGTCTCGGCCTCGTCGAGCAGCGGGAACGGCGCCTCGCCGTTCGGACGATGACACTCCTGGCAGTGACGCTGGAGGATCGGCGCGATGTCGCGTGCGAACGTCGGCGCGGCGGCGTCGCCGGGCGCCGCGGCCGCCGGCGGTGTGATCGCACAACCGCTGACCGGCGTCTCGCCGACGGCGACCGGACGCCCCGCGAGCACGTCGTCGAGCGCGAGGCGCAGATCGTCGCGCGTCGGGGCGGTGCGGGCTCCGCCGTATCCGTGCTGGTCGTCGACGCGCCCGCGGTAGACGACGCGTCGCTCGGCGTCGAGCACGACAGCCGCCGCCGTGCGATCGACGCCGCAGGCCTTCGCGAGCCGCAGGTCGAAGTCCTTCGCGAACACGGCGGCTGGCGCGTTCACGGTGACCTGCCCGACGGCGTCGACCAGGTGGTCGCCAGGCCCCACGTTCACGACCACGACCACCACGCCGTCCTTGTCGCGCTCGGCGGCCAACGCACCGACGCGCGGCAGGTAGCGGCGCACCAGCGGGCACTCGATCGTCGCGAAGAAGAGCACCGTCGCCTTCGTGGCGCCGAGTTCCGGCAACCGGCGCGTCTGCCAGCGGAGGTCGGTGAACGTCGCGTCGACGACGCTGCCGATCGGGACCGGCGGCGGGTCCTGCGCGGACAGCAGGGTCGCGAGCACCAGGGCGAGCGCCCGCCCCCGAGTCCGCGCGCCGATCACGAGTTCACCTCGACGAGATTCGTGACACCAGCGCGGAACGGCGGCCACGACGGGAGCCCGCTGGCCGGACCCAGGGACGCGTGCTGCACGAAGAACGTCATGCCCGGCGGCAACGCCGGAACGACGAACTCCCACGTGCCCGGTGCGATGGCCGTTCCGGCGAAGCTGAACGCCGGGTTCACGAGCAGATCGTCGCACCCGGTGCCGATCCAACCCGGGGCCATCCGGAGCGAGTTCAGGCCGACGAGGAATGCCGAGAAGCCATGCCCCCGCGCAACGAGGCGGCACGAATCCGTGGGGGCGGCGGGCGCTGCGAACAGGAAGTACGGGTGGTTGTCGCTGGGCCAGGTCCCGACCCACCCGACGTCGTTGACCGGACACGCGGAGCCGAGGTCGTTGACGCCCACACTCCACGGCACAAACGTGATCCCCACGGTCCAGAACTGTCCGGGGTTGCCGTTCGCCGTTGCCGAACCGGCGTGAAGGATGCGGACGGCCAGCGGCGAGGCGCCGAGAACGACAGGCACGCACCACTCCCGCTGGAACAGCGGGAGTGCCGGAGGATAGGCGCTCGCTTCGAAGGAGCCATCCGCGCCGACATCGATGAAGAGACCGTTCGCGAGCGGGAAGTCGGTCAACCCGTTCATCACGATCCGCACGTGACCGCGTTGCCCGACCGGTCCCGAGACGAGGAACGTCAGGTCCACGGCCGTCGTGTGGTCCACCGACGGCCCCGAGCCGCCGTTCGTGCCACAGTCGACATCCAGTACGCAGGCTACGGAACCGACGGTCGGCACGGTCCACGTGATCGTGCTCAGACCGAGCGGCGCGACGCTCACCAGCGAGCCATCGGCGACAAGCGGACCGGCGGGGAAGGACGTCGACCCGGACGCCCCTCCCTGCTGGGTCCATGCGGCGCTGATCGGTGTATTCGCGGCAAGCTGCGCGGTGACCTGCGCCGACGTCGGCGCGGCGACCAGGATGGCTGCAAACAGGATTCTCATGGCGACCTCCAGACCTGGAACGGCGAGTGTCGCGGCCGGCGGCAGCAACGTCCAGGGCTCACGTTGCACGGCCGCTCATCGGGCGGTCTGCTGCCGGGGATGCCGGTCGCTTCCACCACTGCGGACGACGTGCAGCGCCTCCTTCGCGGCGGCAACGCTTGGGCGCGGCGCAGCCACGCGGACCTCGCCGACCTCGCAGCGGCGTGCCGGCGCGCTCTCGCAGCCGAACTCGACGCCCTCGTCGAAGCGAGCGTCGCGGCGAAGGGAGCGAAAGGCGTAGCGGGCGCCACGATGGAGGAACTGGCATCGGGGCCGCTGCCGGTCGCGCGCTTCCTCGCGCTCGCCGAGCAACTGCACCGCGGACTCGCCCGCGGTGAACTTCCGGCACTGCGACAGCAAGCGCTCTCCGACGAAGTCCGCGAGTTCGCGGCCCTGCCCTCGCCAGGACTCGGGGACTCGCTGCTCCTCGCGGGCTGCCGGGCGACGATCGAGGCGAAGGCGCACGCGGCGCCCGCAACCCCACGGCGGCACGGGGGCGTCGCCCTGGTGCTCGGCGCCGGCAACGTCACGGCGACCCCGCTGCTCGACGTGCTGCACCAGGTGTTCCTCGAAGGACGCGCGGCCATGCTGAAGGCGAGCCCTCTCCACGAACGCGTCGTGCCGTCGTTCGAACGAACGCTGGCGCCGCTCGTCGCGAACGACCTCTGCGCGATCGCGACCGGGGACGCCGACGCCGGCCGGCACCTCGTCGCCGCTCCCGGGTTCGCGGCCGTGCATCTCACCGGCTCCACGGCGACGTGGGCCGCGGTGCGTGCGGCGGCACCGTCCGATCGCACCCTGTCGGCGGAGGTCGGCTGCTGCACTCCCGCGCTCGTCCTTCCAGTCGAGTGGCGCGCCGCCGATCTGCATCGCGTCGCGCGACAGCTCGCGGTGTTCGTCGCGTGCAACGGCGGCGCGACGTGCCTTGCACCGCGTGTGGTCGTCACCGCGCGGGACTGGCGGCAGCGCGAGTCGTTCGTCGCGTCGCTGCGCCACGCACTCGCGCTGCTCCCGCCTCGCGAGCCGTTCCATCCGGGAGCACGTGCAGCGTTCGCAGCGGCGAACGGCGCACGAGCAGCAGACGGTCCGCTGGCGCCGACGCTGCGCGCCGGACTCGATCCCGACCGCGACGCCTCGCTGTTCGCGGAGGAGCGCTTCGCTCCCGTGCTCCTCGAGACCGCGATCGCAGCCTCGGACGTCGACGAGTGGATCCGCAGCGCCGCCGCGTTCGCCCGGGAACGCATGTTCGGCTCGCTGGCCGCGTACGTGTTCGCGCCTGCGCACGAGCGCCGGCGCACGGCGCTCGCGGCCAGCGCGCTGCCGCACGGCACGATCGCGGTGAACTGCTGGGCCGGACTCGGCTACGGCCTCGGGGTCGTGCCCTGGGGCGTGCCGAGCGGCCGGCCGTGGCAGCATGGCGCCGGCTGGTCGCGCGGCACCGCATGCGTGCCCGATCCGCTGCGCGTCGTCGTGAAAGCACCGCTGCGACCGCTGCCGACGCCGCCATGGCTGCGGCCTCGCGACCGCGGAGCGCCCGCGCTGCGTTCGCTCGCCCACCACTACCTGCGGCCCTCGCCGCACCGCCTCGTCGCCACCGTCTTCCATGCCATCCGCCCCTGAGTCCCGAGCACCGCGACGCACGCTCGTCGTGACGCTGGTCGGCCTCGTCTGCCTCGTCTGGGGCAGTACGTGGTGGGGAATCCGCGTCTGCCTCGAGGGCCAGCCACCGCTCCTGTCCGTGTCGATGCGGTTCTGGATCGCGGGCGCAGCGATGGTGCTGCTCTGCCCGCCGCTGCGCCGCATCGAGAACGCGCCACCGCCCCCGCGCTGGCTGTGGATCGCAGCCGGCGGAACGAACTTCGCCGCGTCCTACGGGATCATCTACGTCGCCGAACAGCACGTGCCGTCGGGCATCGCCGCGGTGCTGTGGTCGATCTTCCCGTTGCTGATGGCCAGCAGTGCGGTGCTGTTCCTCGGCGAGCGGCTCCGCGCGCGGCAGGTCGCCGGCTTCGTCGTGTCGTTCGCCGGAATCGTCGTCGTGTCGTCGGGCGATCTCGGCGGCGCCGCGGACATCGACGCCGCGTTGCTGCTCCTGGTGAGCCCGTTCGTTTCTGCTGCGGGCACGACGCTGGTGAAGAAGTTCGGCAGCGGCACGAGCTCGGTGCTGCTGAATCGCAACGCGATGCTGCTCGGCGCCGCACTGCTCGGCATCGCCGGCCTGCTCTCCGAAGACGCGACGACGATCACGTGGACGACGAACGGCGTCGTGGCGCTCGTCTACCTGGCGCTGTTCGGGACGGCGTTCACCTTCGGGGTCTACTTCTGGCTCCTGCGCACCGCACCCGCTTCCTCGATGGCGCTCATCTCGTACGTGACGCCGATCCTCGCGATGCTGCTGTCGGCGGCCGTCGGCGACGGCACGCTGGAGCCGCGCGACTGGGCCGGCGCCGGCCTCGCGGCGACCGGTGTGGCGCTCGTCGTCGCGCGGAGCCGACGATGAAGGGCGCGTTCGCACGGAACGTGTTCGCACGGGTGGCGCGCGTGCGCGGCCGGACGTGGGCGAAGCTCGCCGCCGCGGCGTCGCTGCTGGTGCTCTGGTCGATCGCCGGCGGCGGCCACCGACGGAGCTGGCCGCGCGCCGACATTCTCGACGCGATCCGGTTCGTCGAGAGCAGCGGGCGCGAGCGCCCCCCCGACGGCGACGGCGGCAAGGCCATCGGCCCGTACCAGATCTGGCAGATTTACTGGCAGGACGCGATCGCGGCGGAGCCGTCGATCGGCGGCTCGTACGAAGACTGCCGCGACCGCGACTACGCCGAACGCGTGGTCGCCGCGTACATGCGGCGCTGGGTGCCCGAGGCCTGGAACGCCGGCGACGCGGAGGTGATCGCGCGGGTGCACAACGGCGGGCCGCGCGGCTTCGAGAACCCGAAGACGGATCGCTACTGGGACAAGGTGCGGAGCCGGCTGCCCTGATCGACGGCGGCGTCCACCTGCTCGACCGAGATCGCCGCGAGGTCGCCCGCGGCGACGACACGCACGTGCCCGCCGACGGGCGACCAGACGCGCGGATCGGTCGGCCCGAACAGCACGATCGTCGGCACGCCGACACACGCGGCGAGGTGCGAAGGGCCGCTGTCGTTCCCGACGAAGGCGCGCGCCTTCCGGAGCGTGTGCGCGAGTCCGACCACCGGCTCGGCGACGAACGTCACCGAGGCGCCCCACGGCCAGCGCCGAGGATCGTCGCGCTCGATCTCCGCCGGCCCGACGACCACCGCGATCCGTTCGCCACGTGCGCCGAGCGAGTGCGCGAGTTCGACCCAGCGCTCGCGCGGCCAGCACTTGTGCCGCCCGCCGCTGCCCGGCGCGAGCACGACGGGACCGTCGACAGGCTGCGGGCGCGGCGGCGCGAGCCAGCTGTCGCCGGGCCAGCGCGGCTCGACACCGGCGCTGCGCGCGAGCTGCAGACCGAACGGATCCGCGGTGCGCACCGCAAGGTCGAGGACGCGGACTTCGGGCCCCGATGCACGCAGCACCGCGAGCGCCGGATCGTCGGCGACGATCAGGGAGTGCCGGCGGAGGCGCTGCCGCGCAGCGGCGCCGGACGCCGTGGCGAGGGACCATGCCGCGACGTCCTCGCTCGACAGAACCTCGTCGACGGCGCCGTGTGCGTGCAGCACCTCGGCGAACTCACGCACGCCCGCGAAATGCAGCGACGTGTCCGGATGCGCACGCCGGAGCGCGCGCAACAGCGGAATCGTGAGCAGCGTGTCACCGAGGCCTCCGCGCCGCAGCACGAGCAACGACGTCGTGCCGGGCACGGTGGACACGCGGATCAACGATTCAGCTTCTTCTGGTACTCGGTCGCCTGCTTGGTCGCCTGCTGGGCGGCGTACGTGCCCTCCCACTTCTTCGCGAACTTCGGCAGCTCGACGACGAGCTTCTTCAATTCCTGATCGCGGCTCGGATCGAACCCGGCGAGGAACTTGCGCAGCGCCTTGCCGGCCGCGACCTCCTTCTTCACCGTGGCGTCGGTCGAGAAGCGCGTGATCTGGGCTCGTGCGGCCTCCGCCGCCGGGAAGCCCTTCCACGACTTCTCGAGCTTCTCGAGCTGGTCCTGGGCCGCGGCGTAGTCGGGCCCCTTGCCGAGCTGCTCGACGCGCGCGACCGCGGCCTCCGCCCGCTTGCCCAGATCGGCGCGCTGCTTCTCGAGCTCTTCCTTCATCGGCGCGTCGGTGTTCGGCGCCGCGAGGGCCTTGTCGATCCACTCGCGCACCTTGGCGTGGTCGCGCTTCTGCCAGAGCGCCTTCAGCGGCGCGTAGCGCGGCTCGGCCGGAACGACGGCGGGCAGGATCGCGTCCTTCAGCAGCTCTTCGATCATCGACTCCGAGGGTGTCCCGTTGTCGAAGTGCTTCACGATGCCGTCGGGGCCGATCAGCACGACCGTCGGGAAGCCCGACACGCCGTACTTGTCGTTGCACCCCTTCGCTTTCACGAACGGGTACTTCGCGCCGAGGGACGTGATGAACGTCTCTTCGATCAGCTTCTCGTCCTCATCGGACACGCCGATGAGCAGCAGCCCCCGCTCCGCGAACTTCTGGTGCAGTTCGTTCAGGTGCGGGACGGCCGCCTTGCAGGGGCCTCACCAAGTCTGCGCGAAGTCGAGCAGCACGACGCGACCGTCGAGGTCGCCGAACGTCGCCGGCCCGTTGTTCCACACCTTCTCGAAGGTGAGCTCGGGCGGCATCGTACCGACGCTCTGGGCGGGAAGGGCCGCGGCGGCGAGCGCCAGGGCGGCCCACGGAAACTTGGGATTCGACATGGCGCGGCATGCTACCGGGGCCGCGCGCGGCGCGAAACGGGGTCGACGACGACCCCCGCGCCCGACCGACGTCGGGCGCTCGCGGCACTCACTTCTTCATCGCCTGGTGCACGTTGCCGACGAGCGCGGCGTTCGGCTTCAGCGACTTGTCGCCGGGCTTCTTCCAGTTCGCCGGGCACGCTTCTTCGGGCAGCTTGCTGAAGTGGATGAACGCCTGCACCTTGCGGGTCAGTTCTTCCATGTTGCGGCCGACGTTGAGGAAGTTGATCTCGCTGCCGTGCAGCTTGCCGTCCGGGCCGATGATGAACGTGCCGCGCAGCGCGAGGCCGTTCTGCATGTAGACGCCGAACAGCTTCGCGACTGCGCCCGTGCGATCGGCGGCCATCGGGTAGGTCACGTTCGCGAGTTCGCCCTCGTGCTTCTGCCAGGCGAGGTGCGTGAACTTCGTGTCGGTGCTGACGGTCAGGACCTCGCACCCGAGCTTCTGCAGCGCCGCGTACTGGTCGGCCAGCGCAGCGAACTCGGTCGCGCAGACGAACGTGAAGTCCGCCGGGTAGAAGACCAGCACGGTCCACTTGCCCGCCTTCTTGGCCTCGGCGAGGCTGAACTTGCCGAAGTCCTTCTTGGTCGGCAGGTAGGTCTCCATCTCGAACTCGGGCACGATCTGCCCGACCTGGATCGTCGTCACTTCGCTCACGTGGTGGTTCCTCGGAATGCGTCCTGAATCAGGGCTCGAACGCTAGCGACCGCGGGGAAGCCGCGCCAGCGACAAGTCCGCGGGTGGCGAGCGACACCGCAGCGCGGGGTTCCTTGCGCGGCCGCGAGCGGGCACGATGTTCCGCCCGCGATTTCCCGCCTTGACCACCCACCTGCCGCCTGCGTCCCCCGCTCCCGAAGGTTCGACCGCTGCGAAGGCGCTCGCAGCAGCCGGCGACGTCGAGTCCGCCCGTGACGTCGGCGCGCTCGACGACGCCGCGAAGCAGGCGGCCGAGCGGCTCGGCCGCAAGAAGCGCAGCCTCGTCGAACGTCTGATCTACGGCCCGCTGCCGGACACGAGTGAACTGCAGAGCGGCGCCATCGGCTCGGCGCGCGCCGGCACCCGCGGGCAGCCGGTGGTCGATGCCGCGCTGCGCTCGCTGGCGAAGGGTGAAGCGTTCACCGCGGATCGCAAGCTGTCGAAGGAACTGCGCGCCGCGGTCACGGCGGAGAAGGCCTACGGCTTCACGGTTCCGGGGCAGTTCGGCGGGCTCGACGGTCGCTACGTCGAACTCGCGCTCGTGGAGGAGGAACTCGCGGCGAACGGTCTCGGCCCGCTCGCGGTGGAGATCTCGGGCGAACTCACGATCGGCGCCGGCTCTCTGCTCGCGTACGGCACCGACGCGCAGAAGCGCACGTTCCTGCCGCTGGTCGTGCAGGGCGAGATGATGGCGTTCGGCCTCACCGAGGTCGGCATCGGCGTCAACGCGAAGAAGGTCCGCGCCTACGTCGAACCCGACCCCGAACTCGACAACGGGCCCGATCGTGGCAAGGGCGGCTTCCGCCTCTTCGCGATGGGCGATCGCAACAAGCTGTGGATCACGAACGCGACCCACGGCGGTCTCGTCGCGATCGTCGCTCGCATCGGCCAGGACGGGAAACAGGTCGGACTGTTCGTGCTGCGACTGCCCGAGCACGACATTCCCGCGTCGGCGGGCCTCGGGCACGAGTTCTCCTGCGCGTCGTCCAACACCGGCGCGTTCACGGCGAACCACAACTCGCGGCTGCACTTCCTCAACTACCCGATCGCGAAGGACGACCAGATCCAGG
The DNA here is from genome assembly GCA_016794565.1 of Planctomycetota bacterium. GTDB lineage: Bacteria > Planctomycetota > UBA1135 > UBA1135 > UBA2386 > JAEUHQ01. Next base: position 14,755 of record JAEUHQ010000103.1, read on the forward strand.
CGGACGGCGTCGAAGTGCTCTTCTACTGCCTGCGAATGGGCCGCTGCATGCTCGCGGCGATGGCCGCCGGCTACCAGCGCATGTTCGCCGCGGACGCAGCCGCCTATGCGACGAGCCGCGACGGCGTCGGCGGCGCAGTCGTGAAGCACGAACTGCCGCGCCAGCACATCGGCCGCATGCTCGGCGGCGCGCTGCAGTCGCAGGCGCTGAGCCACCTCTCGCTGCAGCAGGACCACGACGGCGTCGACCTCGCCGGCCTGCGCGATCTCACGAAGTCGGCGGCGGCGACGAGCGCGCTCGAGTCCCAGATCGCGGCGGAGCGCGTGATCGGCGGGCGCGCGTTCGACCGTTCGTCGCGAGTGCACGAGGCGCGCGCCAACATGCACGTGTTCGGCGTCGTCGAGGGCGAGGACGACCTCATCCTCATGGGCATGGTGAAGGACGTCACCGACGCGTTCACGAGCCGCTACATGGCGAGCATGCTGTCGGTGATCCAGTCGATCAACGAGGGGCCGGACGGCAAGCCGCTCCCGCCCGACCAGCGCATCCTGCGCCTGACTCCGAAGACGCTCTTCACGGCGCCGGGCAAGCTCTGGCTCGCGACGCGACGCCTGCTCGGCAAGGGCGCGTTCTGGAAGTTGAAGGGCTGGATCGTCTGGAACGGGCTGATCGAGCTCCTGCGCCTGCCCCTGCTCGTCGTGCCGACGCGCTGGATCCCGCGCTACCAGCTGCTGCCCGAAGGGCTGCGCGGCTACGCACGCTTCGCCGAGCAGCGCCTGCGCTGGCTGCGGTGGGCGTACCTCGGCACCAACCTGTTCTTCCAGCTCGAGCTGACGCGCGCGCAGATCCCGCTGCAGCGGCTCGGCAAGGTGATCGAGCAGCTCGTCACGATGCTGGCGCTCTGCCACCACTCGGCGCAGCGCGATGCGAGCCAGCAGAACGTCGCGGCGCTGCAGTGCGAACAGATCGCGACGCGAGTGCGCGGCACCAGGCTGCTCACCGGGCTCTTCCAGATGGACCGCCTGAGGCGTCTCGTCGGCCGCGTCGGCGACGACGTCGAGAAGCGGCAGAGCACACTGATCGCGGGTGTGCGGCCCGAGGCGATGGCGCACCCGTTCGAAGCGCGCGAGCGGAAGAAGAAGGGCTGAGCACGCGGACCGATCCGCGGGATTCCCGAACCGTCGGAGCACGCGCCGGGCTCTCTTCTCGCGCGATGGACGCCCCGGATCCCGACGACCTGCTGCGCGAAGTGCGGTGGCTGCACCGGCTGGCGCGCAGCCTCGCGGCAGACCCGGAGGCAGCCGCCGACGCGGCCGGCGACACGCTCGTCGCGTGGGCCCGCACGGCAGAACGCCCGCGGTCGGCACGGGCATGGCTCGCGACGGTGCTGCGTCGGGCGGCGGCGCGGCGAGGCCGCAGCGACGAACGGCGGCGGCGCGCCGAGGCAGCCGCGCGGGCCAGGAACATGCCCGCGCCGCGCGCACCGGACGAGATCCTGGCGTCCGCCGAACTGCACCGTTCGCTCGTGGACGCGGTCCTCGCGCTCGACGAACCGTACCGGTCGGCGATCGTGCTCCGGTACCTCGAAGACCTGCCGCTCGACGACGTCGCGCGGCAGCTCGGTGTGCCGGGCGAGACGGCGCGCACCCGCGTGAAGCGCGGCCTCGAACGCCTGCGCCGCGCTCTCGACCGCCGCCACGGCGACCGCGCCGCGTGGGTCGCTCTGCTGCCCGGCCGCGGCCCCGCACCCCTGGTCCCGATCCTCGGAGCGATGATGGCGACGAAACTGCTTCTCGGTGCCGCGGCCGCGGTCGTGCTGGCCTGGCTCTTCCTCGACGACGTCCGCGACGCCCCGGCCCCGATCGGGCCGACGCGAACCGCCGCGACGATCGAGAGCCCGGCCGGCGACCGCGCGCCCCACGATGCCGACCCCACGGGCGCAGAACGTGTCGAGCGAACCGCGCCCATCGCCGGTTCCGCGACGACCGTCGCAGCGATGGTGCGCGGGCGTGTCGTCGACGAGGCGACGGATCTCCCGCTCGCGGGGATCACCGTGACGACGACCGCACCGCACGACGCTGCCACCGCACGCGACGAGAGTGCCGCCGACGGGACCTTCGCGCTGGCCCTGACCGCGGCTCCGGACGACGACGACACGATCGTTCTGACGCACCCGGACTACGCCCCGATCACCGTCTCCATCCGATCCGCGGATCGCGACGACGACGCGCGGTCGTTCGACTGCGGTGATCTCGCGCTCGCGCCCGGAACGCTCGTCAGCGGCGTCGTGCGGAACACCGACGGAGCACCCGTCGCCGGCGCGGGCCTGTTCGTCTGCGACACTGCGTGGAGCAGCGGCGGCCGCCGCACACGCCTTCGCGAAGCGACCCCGGTCGGCACGAGCGCGGCCGACGGCTCGTTCGTGCTCGACCGCCGCCTCCTCCCCAATCGCCCGCCGCCGGTCCTGGTCGCCGCGAGTCCGGTCGGGATGGCGTTCGTCGAGCTCCCGGATCTGTCGCGCGCGGCGGGCGAACGGCGGATCGAACTGCGGCTCGCGCCGAACGCCAGAGTCACCGTCACCGCGGTCGACGAAGAAGATCGCCCGATCGGCGAAGCACTCGTCACTGCCGCACCGAAGTTCCATCCCCTGTGGGCGATGGAAGCACCGCTGCGGTTCGCCCACGCGTCCGCGCTCGCCGACGCGCTCTCGGCTCGCACCGACGGGGCGGGACGCGCCTCGCTGCTGCTGCCGGTCGTCGCGGCACGGCTCGTCGTGAACACGTGGTTCGTCCACTGCGAAGCGCCCGACCGGGACGCCGCCGGCGCGTCCCCGACGATCGACGCGACAAGTCGCGCCTCCGTCGAGCTGCGCCTCCGCCTGCCGCGAACGAAGCCGGTCGAGGTCCGCGGGACCGTTCGCGACCGCGCCGGGCGTGCGATCGCCGGGGCCAGCGTGACCGCGCACTGGCGCAGCGAGACGACGGCGCGAACCGACGCGAACGGCGCGTACGTGCTGCCGGTCGATCGCGGCGACGGGGACCTGATCGTCGTCGCGAACGCGCCCGATACGTTCCCCGGCCGCGAGTCCGCGCGACCCGAACCCGGCGTCGCCTCGCACGTCGTCGACTTCGTGCTCGACCCAGCGGTCGAACTGCGCGGTCGCGTGGTCGATCAGGACGGTCGGCCCGTGGTGCGCGCGAACGTGTGGCTCGCCGACCGCGACGCGGCGATCCCGACGGATGCGACGGGCATGTTCACGGCGCTGGTCTCCCCCGATCGGCCGACGGCGCTGGATGTCGCGCCGCCCGACCCGGGCACCGCGTGGAACGGCCCCGCCGCGCACCTGCTCGCTGCCGGGCAGCGCGCCGTGACGCTGACGCTGCAGCGCCTCCGCGGCGGTCGCGCATCGATGACCGTGCGGGTCCTGGACGAGTCGGGCGCGCCGCTCGACCTGCAACTCGCGCTTCTCCGCCGCGACGACGAGGGCCAGGCCCTCCATCATCCCGCGACCGCGACGATCGGCCGCGTGACCGCGAACGGCCTCGCTCTCGGCGACTGGTCCCTCCGGATCGTCCCTTCGCGCGGCCCGGAACTCTTCACGCGCTTCACGGTGCGCGGCGACGCGGAACCGATCGACCTCGTGCTGCAACAGGCGACGGCGATCACGGTGCACGGCGACGTCTTCTTCGAGCCGGACTCACTCATGCCAGGGGAACTGGAACTCGCGTTCGGCGCCGCCGGTCAGTCGGCGCACTTCGCGCCGGAAGCAGGGCAGCGCACGGACAAGGACCGCGCGACCCTCACCCTCGATGCCGGCGCGCCGCGCTCGTTCCGGGTCGAGGACGTCGATCCGTCGCGCCCCCTCGTCGTCGTCGCGGGCGGAGCAGGACTCACCGGTGAAGGATCGCTGCGCTCCGCGGACGGAACGGCGCACGTGCGGGTCGTGGTGCAACGCGCCGCGCAGGTGCGCGTGCGCAGCCGCGAGGAGTTCCAGGGCAGCCTGCTCCTGCAACTGCGGCGGCCGAACGGCGAGTGGGACGAGCCGATCCGCTACATCGGTCGGTCGCACGACGGCGAACTCTTCACACAGGACGTGCCGTCCGGGACGTTCGAGTGGCGCGCGCGGTCGCCGTCGCGCGGCACGGACAACGCGACCGCGGTGCGCTGGCAGACCGGCGCGTTCACGGTCGAGTCCGGTGCCATCGCGGACATCGAGCTGCGCTGATCCGCGCCGGTTGACACCCGGCGCCGGCGTTCCCAGAATCGCGGCCCGCCGCGCGCGCCCTCGTTCGCTCGGACAAGCCGCCTCCATGACCGACGCTTCGAGCGACAAGCAGATCGCCACCTGGATCCGGGCCGACGACAGCCGCCCGTTCTGCGCGCGCCCGTGGCAGCAGATCACCGTGCTCTCCGACGGCAGCGCGGTGTGCGCATGCGTCGACGCGGCGAAGACCAACCCCCTCGGCAACTTCCGTTTCCAGACATTCGACGAAGTCTGGAACGGCAAGAGCTACGAGAAGCTGCGCCGCGCGATCGCGTCCGACATCGACCAGACGCCGATCTGCGTCGGGTGCCCGAACCGCATCGCCGAACCGCCACCCGCCGACTACTTCACCGGCGTGCAGAAGCCCGAGGCGCTGTTCATCGAGTCGTACGCCGGCTGCAACCTCGCCTGCCCCGGTTGCGACCGCGAGAGCATCGAAGGCAACCGCGACGAGCTCGCGATGAGCCTCGACGCGTTCAAGCGCGTGATCGACGGCGTGTCCCCCACGCTGAAGTACATGGAGTTCCACCTCGGCGGCGAGAACTACATGCACAAGGACGCGCACGAGATGGTCACGTACGCGCGGAAGAACAACCCGAACTGCTTCATCCTCTCGAGCACGAACGGCCACTTCTTCCACACCGAGGAGCGCTGCCAGAAGGTGCTCGACTCGGGCATCGACGCACTGATCTTCTCGGTCGACGGCGCGCGGCAGGAGACGTACGAGAAGTACCGCGTGAACGGCCGCTTCGACCGCGTGTTCGAGGCGATGAAGAAGATCGTCGCGATGCGCAACGCACAGGGCCTGCGCCGGCCGATCGTGATCTGGCGCTACATCCTGTTCGAGTGGAACGACAGCCGGGAGGAGATGGACCTCGCACGGCGCCTGGCTGAGGAGATCGGCGTCGACCACCTCGCGTGGCACCTGAACGCGGTCTCGATCATGCAGTCGAGCAAGCGCTACCACATCGGCTCGCCGCACCTGATGGAGATCAAGGACGAGATCTGGGACACGCTGCCCGAGCGACTCGCCGACGGGCCGAAGGACGTGAAGTTCGACCGGTACCGGTGAGCCGACTTTGCGCGCGTCAGCGCGCCGGCGCGGCCACTTCGGTGCCTTCCGGCACGTTGTTGCGGCCGACGTTCTGGCCGTCGAGGCCGGCGAGCAGCTTCTGCATGCTGAGCTGCATCGCGCGCCCGATCAGCCGGTACGGGCTCACGGGATTCACTTCGAGGGCCGACACCTGACGGTTGCTGAACGTCTGCTCCATCAGCGTCGCACGCACACCGGTGCCGTCGGCCGGGCCGAGCACCTGCAGCTTCAACGCGATCTCCGCGAACGAACGCGACCCGCTGATCGCCTCGGTCGCACCCGTGGTGAAGGAGACGAGTGTCGGCTTCACGACCACCGACTGCGGCGTCGCCTTGTCGACGACGTTCGCGAAGAGGCCGCTGTCCTGCACCTGCCGCGCCAGCACCTCACCGAGCATCTCGGGCACGGGACGCTCCCAGAACTCGTCGCTTCCGTACGAGATCGGGAACCCGCGCTCCTGGGTCGGCAGCGCGGTTCCTTCGCGCGCGTCGACGACCGGTGCGACGAAGACGTCGCGATCGCCGGGCGCCTTCGTGGCGTACGGTACATCCACGTACAGCGCCTGGTTCCTGGCGAAGTCGGCCGAGGTGTCGAAGCTCGCGCACGCGGCGGCGAAGGCGAGGAAGAGGACGGATGCGGTCGTCCGGGGGGTGTTCATGCCCCCATGCCATCGGCAGGATCGGGCGAGAACCTGAGCCTCCGGCGGACGCCCCGCGCTTTTGCCTGCGGATCGGCGAACGGATAGAACCGTCGCCCCTCGTCCGGCGCGGTCAGCCGGCGAGAAACCACCCCGATGCCAGCACGGAATCCGTTCGCGTCCCGTTCCACCCTGAAGGTCGGCAAGCAGACCTGCACCTACTTCTCGCTGCGGGCCCTGGAGAAGGCCGGCATGGGACCGCTGCAGCGGCTGCCATACTCGATCCGCGTGCTGCTCGAGCAGGCGCTGCGCAATCTGGACGACTACGTGGTCGCCGAGAAGGACGTGCGCAACATCGCCGGCTGGAGCCCGGCGACCGCCGGCCAGGTCGAGATCCCGTTCCTGCCGGGCCGCGTCGTGCTGCAGGACTTCACCGGCGTGCCGTGCGTGGTCGACCTCGCGGCGATGCGCGCGGCGATGAAGCGCCTCGGCGGCGACCCGAAGAAGATCAACCCGCTCGTGCCGTGCGATCTCGTGATCGACCACAGCGTGCAGGTCGACGCGTTCGCCACGGCTTCCGCCGAGCAGGAGAACCTGAGGCTCGAGTTCCACCGCAACCGGGAGCGCTACGAGTTCCTGAAGTGGGGCCAGCAGTCGCTGACGAACTTCCGCGCCGTGCCGCCCGGCATGGGCATCGTGCACCAGGTGAACCTCGAGTACCTCGCCAGCGGCGTGCTCGCGAAGAAGGAAGGCAAGGACACCGTCGTGTTCCCCGACACCGTCGTCGGCACGGACTCGCACACGACGATGATCAACGGCCTCGGCGTGCTCGGCTGGGGCGTCGGCGGCATCGAGGCCGAGGCCGTGATGCTCGGCCAGCCGATGTACATGCTGCTGCCCGAGGTCGTCGGCATGGAACTCACCGGGACGCTGCCCGAGGGCGCCACGGCGACCGACCTCGTGCTCACCGTGACGCAGATGCTGCGCAAGCACGGCGTCGTGAACAAGTTCGTCGAGTTCTTCGGCAGCGGCATGGCGCAGATGTCGCTCGCCGACCGCGCGACGATCGCCAACATGGCGCCCGAGTACGGCGCGACGATGGGCTTCTTCCCCGTCGACGCCGAGACGTGCCGCTTCCTCGAACGCACCGGTCGCAGCAAGGACCAGGTCGCGCTGGTCAAGGCGTACCACGAGGCGCAGGGCCTGTTCTGGACCGCGGACGCGCCGACGCCGCAGTTCAGCAGCACGCTGTCCCTCGACCTCTCGACGGTCGTGCCGAGCCTCGCCGGCCCGAAGCGTCCGCAGGACCGCGTGCCGCTCGCCGCGATGCGCGACGAGTTCCGGAAGGGCCTCGTCAAGAACGTGAAGGAACGCGGCTTCGGGCTCCCGAACGAGCAACTCGGCGCCGCGGCGGTGATCGCGGATGACAGCCGCGCGTCGATCGGCCACGGCGCGGTCGTGATCGCGGCGATCACGTCGTGCACCAACACGAGCAACCCGTCGGTGATGCTCGGCGCGGGCTTGCTCGCCAAGAAGGCTGCCGCGCGAGGTCTCACGCGCAAGCCATGGGTGAAGACGTCGCTGGCACCCGGCTCGCGCGTCGTCACCGACTACCTGAAGAAGGCGGGACTGCTCGGCGCCCTCGAGCAGGTCGGGTTCCACGTGGTCGGCTACGGCTGCACGACCTGCATCGGCAACAGCGGCCCCCTGCCCGGGCCGGTGTCCGCGGCGATCAAGGAAGGCAACCTCGTCGCGTCGGCGGTGCTGAGCGGCAACCGCAACTTCGAGGGCCGCGTCAACCCCGACGTGAAGGCCAACTTCCTCGCTTCGCCGCCGCTCGTCGTCGCGTACGCACTCGCCGGCACGGTCGACATCGACCTCGACAAGGACCCGATCGGCACCGATTCCGCGGGCCAGCCGGTCTTCCTGCGCGAGATCTGGCCGAGCCAGAAGGAGATCGCCGACACGATCGCGGCGAGCATGTCGCCGAAGGCGTTCCAGCAGCAGTACTCGGTCGTCGATCAGGGTCCGCCCGCGTGGCGCAAGATCACCGCGAAGAAGAGCGACCTGTTCAAGTTCGACGGCAAGAGCACCTACATCCAGGAGCCGCCGTTCTTCACGACGATGACGCGGAGCGTCGGCAAGATCGCGACCGTGCTCGGCGCGCAAGCGCTCGCGGTGCTCGGCGACTCGGTCACGACCGACCACATCTCGCCTGCCGGCAACATCAAGAAGGACAGCCCCGCCGGCCGCTTCCTCGTCGAGAACGGCGTCGAGCCCGCCGACTTCAACCAGTACGGCGCACGCCGCGGCAACGACCGCGTGATGACGCGCGGTACGTTCGCCAACATCCGGCTCCGCAACTTCCTGGTGAACCAGGAGGGCGGCATGACGAAGCACCTGCCCAGCGGCGACGTGATGGCGATCTACGACGCCGCGATGCGCTACCAGAAGGACGGCGTGCCCCTGTGCGTGCTGGCCGGCAAGGAGTACGGCACGGGCAGTTCGCGCGACTGGGCCGCGAAGGGCACGCTGCTGCTCGGCGTGAAGTTCGTGATCGCGGAGAGCTACGAGCGCATCCACCGCAGCAACCTCGTCGGGATGGGCGTGCTGCCGCTGCAGTACAAGGACGGCGAGACGCGCGAGTCGCTTGGCCTCACCGGTCTCGAGCTGTTCGACGTCGCGATCGACGACTCGGTGCAGCCGCGGCAGATGCTGACCGTCACGGCCACCAACCCGACCAACGGCAAGGTCACGACGTTCGAGGCACGGTGCCGCATCGACACGCCGGTCGAGGTCGACTACTACCGCAACGGCGGCATCCTGCAGACCGTGCTGCGCAAGCTGCTCGGCCCGGCGCGCGCCGAAGTCGCGCGCGACGCCGCCGCGAAGTCGGTGACCGCGAAGGCGAAGAAGGCCGCCCCGAAGAAGAGCGCCAAGGCGAAGCCGGCGACGAAGTCGGCGCCCCGCAAGCCCTCGCCGAAGAAGCCCGCCACGAAGGCCAGGACCAAGGCCGCGCCGAAGCCGGCCCGCAAGGCCGCGGCGAAGCAGAAGCCCGCGGCGAAGCAGAAGCCGAAGGCCAGGGCGCGCGGCCGCCGCTGAGGACTGCGGCGCGCCGGGCTCAGCGGGCGCGCCGATTCTCGAGCGCGCGCGCGAACCACTCGGACTCGATCGTGCGCACCTGCTCCGCGCCGACGGGCACCGCGCGCGGCGTCACCTCGATGCGCGCCCCGACGAGCGTCACGTTCGGCGCGAACGCAGCGAAGTAGTCCGCCGGCGCCTGCCGATCGTGTGCCATGCGACGCAGGCCCCCGAAGAAGCGCCGCAGCGCCGCCCCGTCCTCTTCCGTCAGGACGCCGGCGGGATCGGCGAAGATCACCGCGAGCACGGGCTGCAGGAGCGCGACCCCGGCCGGATCGACGTCGGTGCGCGCCTTCGCGGCCGTCGCGATCTCCGCCGGCGTGATGCGGTGGTCGCCGTTCACGTCGGCGACGGCGACGACGCGTTCGAACGGCGTCGGCGTCGGCTCGTTCGCGGCCGACCGGGTCGACCATCGCGCGACCACACGATCGTTGAGCCCGAGTCGGTCGAGGATCGCCACGTCGGGCAGCACCCACCCGAGTCGCCCCACGCACTCGGCGGCGAACACCGGCACGTCGTCGTCGCGCCACGCCGTGCGGGTGCGCGGCGGCAGACGGGCTGCTTCGCTCGCGAGGAACTGGCGATGCTGGTCGCAGCGCACGTTGACGGCCTGGATCGTGAGCCACGCCCTGTACCCGTCGTACCAACGCGCCATCGGCTGGACCCACGCGGGAACGTGCGGCGCGAGCGGCTGGTAGAGGAACGTCGGGGGCGGCTGGATCGCCGGGATCACCCACGCGATCGCCGCGGCGACACCGAGCCCGGCCATCGCGACCGCGGGCACGACGATGCCGCGGCACAGGCGGAGCAGCATCGCCGCGACCGCCAGGCCCGCGAGCGGAACCAGGTGCGCGAAGACGCGGAACTCGAAGTGGTCGCCGCCGACGACGAGTACGTAGTAGCCCGCGAGGGCGAGCACCGTCGCCGTGGCGATCGTCGCGGGTGCGTTGCGCAGAAGCATCCTGCCGACGGCGGCCGCGCCGACGCGCGCCTCCTCGACGAACCACCACCCCGCCACCGCGAGGACGACGACGCCGCCGTTCTCGGCGAGGAACAGGATCAGGTAGCGCAGCCCCGCCTCGGGCCACGGATCGCCCACTTTGGCGAACCACGTGTTGGGCACCCAGTCGCCGTAGAACGCACGCCGCCACACGAGGTGCGCGGCGACGGCCAGCAGCGGCGCCACGCCCGCCGCGAACGCACGCAGCGGGAGGCGTCGTCGTGCGACGAGCAGCGCGCCGGTCCCCGCGGTCGCGAGCGCGAGCGCCGCACCGTCGGGTCGGGTGAGCGCACTCGCGGCGGCGCACGCACTCCAGGCCGCCATCCAGCCGGCGGTCGGCGCGGGCCGGAACGCGAGCAGCACCCACGCGACGGTCGCGAGCGAGAACAACGACGTCTCCAGTCCGCTCGACATCCACTGGAGGAACGTCCGGTTGCTGCCGATCGCAAGGAGCGTCACGAACACGACGGCGTCCGGCGCCCGCCCGCCGTCGCGGCCGACGAGGCGGAACGCGGCCCGAGCGACGATCGCGAACGTCGCGAGACCGCAGCCGATCGACAGCACGTTCGCGGCGTCGGGCGGTTCGACGCCGAACCAGCTCCACGCGGCCCACAGCACGAGAGCCCACGAGAATCCGGTGTAGCCCTCGACCGGCGCGAACGGCGCCGGGTTCCACACGAGGCCGCGACCGTCCATCGCGTTCGACACGTAGCGGAAGGTGATGAAGGCGTCGTCGCAGAGGAACGCGAGGTGCCGGGCGCCCACCAGCACGCCGAGCAGCAGCCCGGCTGTGGCCACCGTGCGCACGATCGTCCGGCGGCGGCGCCTCGACTCGGACGGTTCGGCCACGGGCGCGGTCATCGGCGCGCGGATGCTACCGGCGCTCCGTGCCCTCTTGAAGCCGGAGGCTCCGGCGTACGCTGGCAACCGATGCGACTCCGCTGCACCCGGCTCTGCCTGCCCCTCGTCGCGGCGTGCTCCGCGACGCCGTCGCTGCACGACGATCTCGCCGCCCGCGTCGCCGCGTTCCGCGGCACGGCCGGCGTCTACGTGCGCCACCTCGGCACCGGCGAAGAGGTCGCGATCGCGGCCGACGAGACCTTCCCGACCGCGAGCCTCGTCAAGGTGCCCATTCTCGGGGCACTGCTCGCAAGGGTCGAGGCGGGCGCGCTCGACTACCATGCGAAGCTCACGTACGACGCGAGCCGGCTCTATCCGGGCGACGACCTGCTCGGCTCGTTCGCCGACGGCCGATCGCTCGAACTCGCCAAGGTGGCGATGCTGATGATCACGACCAGCGACAACACCGCGGCCCTGTGGTGCCAGGAGCTCGCCGGCACCGGCACCGCCGTGAATCGCTGGCTCGAGGACCAGGGCTTCACCGCGACTCGCGTCAACTCGCGCACGCCGGGGCGCGAGGCCGCGAAGGCCGAGTTCGGCTGGGGACAGACGACGCCGCGCGAGATGGCGGAGATGCTCGTTCGCGCCCGCGAGGGAACCCTGCAGAGCGCCGCGGCGAGCGAAGAGATGATGCGTTGCCTCGCTCGGATCTACTGGGACGACGAGGCGCTGTCCGCGATCCCGCCGTGGGTCCACACCGCGAGCAAACAGGGTGCGGTCGATCGTTCGCGCAGCGAAGCCGTCCTGGTCATGGCGCCGCACGGCGATTTCGTGTTCTGCGTCGTCACGAAGGACCAGGAGGACACGAGCTGGCGACGCGACAACGAAGGCTTCGTGCTGCTGCGCGAGACGGCCGCTGCGTGCTGGCGCCACTTCGAACCCGGCCTTCCCTACACGATGCCCGCGGGCAGCGAGCGCTTCCGCTACTGACGCGCGGCGCTCGCGTCAGCGTCCTGCGCCCACCGGTTCGCGGGGCTCGACGACCGATGCCGCCGGCGGCGGCACCGCGGGCGGGTTCGCGGGTGCGGCCGGCGACGGTTCCCAGACCGCGCCGGTGATGAGACGGGCACCGCGAGAGAACGCGAAGTACTGGAACGCCCAGCCCATCATCACGACGAGCCGGCTGCGGTACCCGATCAGGTAGGCGATGTGCACGCACCACCAGATCCACCACGCGACGAAGCCGGACAGGCGAGCACCGCCGATCTGGCCCACCCCCGCCGCGCGGCCGATCGTCGCGAGCGAGCCCTTGTCCCGGTAGCGGAACGGGCGCGTCGCCTTGCCCGCGGCGCGCCGCGCGATGTTCGCAGCCGCGGCGCGACCGGACTGGATCGCGGCGGGCGCCACCCCGGGCACCGGCCTGCCGTCCTGCTCGCGACTCATCAGGTCGCCGACGACGAACACCTCGGGATGCCCTGGCACCGACAGATCCGGCTCGACGAGCACACGCCCCGCCCGATCGGTCGGCACTCCGATCGTCCGGCCGAGCGGCGATGCCGCGACGCCCGCGGCCCACAGCACGGTGCGCGCCGGGACGTGCACGTCGCCGATCCACACGCCCGTGCAGTCGATGTTCGTGACCTTCGACTGGAGCAGCACCTCGACGCCGAGGCGTTCGAGCTGCGCCTTCGCCTTCGCGGACAGGCCCGGATGGAACGGCGGCAGCACGCGGTCCGTGCCCTCGACCAGCAGCACTCGGAGACTGCGCGGGTCGAACGAACGGAAGTCGCGGGCCACGGTCTCGCGCCCGATCTCCGACAGCGCACCGGCCAGTTCCACACCCGTCGGCCCCGCGCCGACGACGACGAACGTGAGCGCCGCGCGGAGCTTCGCCGGGTCGCTCTCGCGCTCCGCGACTTCGAACGCCGAGAGCACGCGCCGCCTCACCTCGAGCGCGTCTTCGACGGTCTTCAGGCCGGGCGCCCACGCCTCCCACTGTGGCTTCCCGAAGTAGCTGTGCGTCGCACCGGTCGCGACGAGCAGGTAGTCGTACGGGATCGCACCCTCGCGCGTCTCGACGACACGCTTCTCGACGTCGATGCGCTGGCACTCGCCGAGCAGCGTGCGCACGTTCGCCTGCCGGCTCAGCACCGAGCGGATCGGATAGGCGATGTCGCCGGGATTCAGCGCGGCGGTCGCGACCTGGTAGAGCAGCGGCTGGAAGACGTGGTGGTTCTTGCGGTCCAGCAGCGTCACGCGCACCGGAGCCTTGCCGAGCGCACGCGCCGCGGAGAGTCCGGCGAACCCTCCGCCCAGGATCACGACGTGCGGCAGTTCGTTCGCGGGGGTGCACGACGACGCGGAGATGGCCATGTGTGGCCTTCTCCATCGTCACACGTCCGGCTCCGGCACGTCGGCGGTGAGGAACCGCCGGTGCCGTCACGCCATCCGGCGCAGCACGATCGAACGTCGGCGGCGCCGCTCGTCGCCCACCGGCATCGCCGCGAGCACCCTGGGTGCCGCATCGTGAGCCGCGGTCGCCGTGCGCGCGTGCACGAAGGCCAGCACGTCCCCCGACTGCACGGCGTCGCCGAGAGTCTTCTTCAGCACGATGCCGACGTGCGGATCGATCGGGTCGCTCGGCTGGCGCCGACCGCCGCCGAGGTCGACGACGACGTGACCCAGCGCGAGCGGATCGACATCGGCGACGAACCCAGGGCGTGCGGCTTCGACGGGAACGACGACCGGCGCGCAGCCGAGCACGGCCGGGTCGTCCATCACGCGCAGATCGCCGCCCTGCAGTTCGAGGTTGTGGCGGAAGACCTGGCGCACGACGCCGTCGCGCCACAGACGTTCGAGGGTCGCCATCGCCGTCTCCGCATCCGGCGCGGCACCCGCCAGCAGCAGCATCTCGACACCGAGCGCGAGCGTGACGGCACGCAGGTCGTCCGGACACTGCCCTTCGAGCGCGGCGAGCACTTCGGCGACTTCGAGCGAATTGCCGAGCGCGAGCCCGAGCGGATGGTCCATGTCGGTGAGCAGCGCCGCCATGCGGATGCCCGCGGAGCGGCCCGTGGCGACGAGGCCTTCCATCAGCGCGACCGCGTCGTTCTCCTCCTTCATGAAGGCGGCGCGACCGCACTTCACGTCCATCACCAGTCCGTCGATGCCCTCGGCGAGCTTCTTCGACAGGATGGAACTCGTGATGAGCGGAATGCTCTCGACGGTCCCGCTGACGTCGCGCGTCGCGTACATGCGTCGGTCCGCGGGCGCGAGTTCGACGCTCGGCGCCATCATCGCGTAGCCGCACTGGTCGAGCACGTGCTGGAAGCGCTCGATCGTGAGGTCGGTGCGATACCCGGGCAACGACGCGAGCTTGTCGATCGTGCCGCCGGTGTGGCCGAGACCCCGCCCGCTCACCATCGGCACCGCGACGCCCGCAGCGGCGACGAGGGGCGCCAGCACCAGACTGACCTTGTCCCCGACGCCGCCGGTCGAGTGTTTGTCGATCTTCTTCCGCGGCACGTGCTCGTGCCGCAGCACCCGGCCCGAGTCGCGCATGGCGAGCGTCAGCGCGGTCGTCTCCGCCTCGGTCATGCCGTTGCAGCAGACCGCCATCAGGAACGCTCCGAGCTGCGCGTCACCGAGCGAGCCGTCGACGACGCCGGACACGAGGTCGGCGATCTCGACCGCCGAGAGTTCCCCGCCGTCGCGCTTCTTCGCGATCAGGCGGGCTGGATGGTCGCGCATGGTCTCTCCCCTACGAGGCCCCCGACGCGCCGGCCGGTCGGATCCGCGCCGCGGCCGCTTCGCGCCGCACCGCCGTCACCAGGCCACCGGATGCCACAGGGTCTTGCACTCGACGAACGGTTCGACGAGGGCGAGCGACCGCAGGCCTTCCGCGTTGCTCCACTCCGCGACGCTCCGGTCGCAGTAGCGCACGCGCTTGCAGTTGTCCGCCGCGGCGACCGTCAACGCCGCGTCCGGGCGGCCGGCGACCAGCAGCCCGTCGACGTCGCGATGCGCCGCGAACTGGCTCGCGAGCTCCGCGCGGTGACCGGACAGCAGGTTGAGCGCGCCCCCGGGCACGTCGCTCGACGCACACGCTTCGCCGAGCGCGAGGCCGGCGAACGGGGCGGTCTCGCTGACGAGGGCCACGACCGCGTTGCCGGAGACGAGCAGCGGCAGCACGAGGGCCAGCACGCCGACGAGCGCCGGTGCGTCGGGCGCGATCACGCCGACGACGCCGCTCGGCTCGACGGTCGAGAAGTTGAAGAACGGGCCGTTCACCGCGTTCTGGCTGCCGAGCAGGCTCTGCACCTTGTCGCTGAGGCCCGCGTACCAGGTGACCAGGGAGATCGCGACGTCGAGCTCCTTCTTCGCGGCGGCGGCAGTCGCGCCGCCCGTGCGCAGTTCGTCCTGCATCGCCGCGCGCCGCGTCTCCAGCATCTCGGCGAGGCGGTAGAGGATCTGGCCGCGCAGGTACGCACTGTGGCCGCTCCACGCGACAAGCCCCGCGCGCGCCGCGACGACGGCGTCCCGCAGGTCCTTGCGGCTCCCGCGCGCGACGTTGATCGCGGGGTTGCCGGTCGGCTGGAACGAACGCCCCGACTCGCTCCGGGGGAACTTGCCGCCGACGAACAGTTTGTAGGTCTTCGGGACCGGAACGGGCATGGCAGGAGAACGGTGCCAGGAAGGCACCGGCCCCGCAAGCACGCGGGCACGGTGAAATCGCCGCGGTCGCGAACGCGACGCGGCCCCACCTCGCTGCCCAGGGGGACGGCCGTACGAACATGACCACACCGCTCTTCCGCCGGGCCGCCGCGATCGTGCTGCCCGTTCTCGCCGCGACGAGCGCGGCCCAGGCACCCGAAACCTTGGCGCGGCACCTGCGCAGTGCCGCGGCGCTGCAGCGCCTCGACGGCGAACTCTGGGGCATCGGCCCGGACTTCAAGGCCGCGTTCCGCCGCGGCGGCGTCGAGTTCACACCGGCACTCGGCCGGACGGCGGCGACGAACCACCCGCTGTCGATGCGGGTCACCGGGGCGGGGCGCGACCGCGCGACCGCCTTCGACGACCACGCGGAACCGACGCAGCGCGGCCGCGCCGCGGTGTTCGACCGCGGTGCCTTCGTCGAGCGCTACGACGTCTCCGCGACGGGCCTCGAGCAATCGTTCGTGTTCGACCGTCTGCCGGAAGGGAGCGGGGACCTCGTCGTGCGCGTCGCGATCACGACCGATCTGCAGCTCGTCCGCCAGGGTGACGACGGACTGCGGTTCGAGCTGCCGGGCCTCGGCGGCGTGGCGATCGGCGGCGTGACCGGGATCGACGCACACGGCGAACGCGTGCGCGGCACCCTCACGTACGCCGACGGCCGGATGGAACTGGGGCTGCCCGCGGCGTTCTGCGACGCGGCCGCGCTGCCGCTCGTGCTCGACCCCCAGATCGGCGCCGTGTTCGCGGTCACCAACTCGATCGCGGACTACGAGGACCCGGAGCTGTCGGCACCGTTCGGCACGGGCTCGTACCTGTGCGCGTTCACGTTCGCCCTCAGCGCCAGCGACCAGGACATTCGCGCCATCCGCATCGACGCCAACGGCAGCGTGATCGGGAGCCTGTTCGCCGTCACGACCGGCGCAGGCCTCGACCACGACCCGACGATCGGCTTCGTGACGCTGCGCAGCGCCCACGTGATCGCCTACGAACGCGGCGGGGATCTGTTCGCGCGCTCGATCACCGCCGGCACCGTCGTCGGCAACGAGATCGCCGCGGCCACCGGGACGGACAACCAGGTCGAACCCGACCTCGGCAGCGAGACGACGACGAGCGCCGACGACGCGGTGCTCGTCTACCGCAACACGACGCAGAACACGATCCAGGGCGTGCAGATCCAGGTGTCCTCCACCGGCGCGCTGTCGTCCTTCGGCACCGTCACGCTGGCGACGCCGCCGGTCCTCACGGCCGTCGGCCGTCCCCGCATCTCGCACCACGGCGGAGCGGCGGGCCGCTTCCTCGTCGTCTATCCCCGCACTTCGCAGATCGTCGGCAGCGACACGAAGCCGCAGCTCGTGCTCGTCGACCGCAACCTCGTCGTCCTCGACTCCGCGCCGGCGACCGCCACGACGAACGACGAGGACAGTCCCGACGTCGACGGCAACGGCGACACGTGGATCGTCACGTTCGAGAGCGAACCGAACGAAGGGTCGGGCGACAACGACATCCGCGCGGTCGCGGTGTCGTACGACGAGCACCAGGGGGCCCTGGTCGTCGACTCTCCCACCACGGTGACCGCGATCGCGAACGTCGACGAGATCGACCCGGTCGTCGCGTGCTACCGCACGGGCTCGGCGCTGCTCGCGTGGCGCCGCCGCGCCGGGCCGGCCTCCGCCAACACGGAGGTCTTCATGAAGACCATCGACCAGCTCTCGTGCACCGAGTGCGAACCGACCGTGCTGCTCGCGAACACTTCCGACATCGAGACCAACCTGACCGTCGCCGCGCATCCGATCCAGGACGACGGCGGCCTCGTGCTGTGGGAGACGTCGACCGTGAGCGCCGCGAACGGCGACCTGAACGCGGTCGCCTGGCAGGCCCAGGACGGCGTCCGAGTGAAGCCGTTCGGCGCGCAGGACTGCGGACTCCCTCTGCCCACGCTGGGCGGCTGCGCCCGCATCGGCAACCTGAACCACCTGATCCAGGTGCACGGACTCGACGGCTCGACGTGGAGCACCCTCGTCCTGTCCCTGAACGCGTCCTGGCTCGTGTGCGGCAACTGCCGCCTCTACGCCGACCCGTTCGACGGCATCGTCTTCCCGTCGACGCTCGGCACCGACGGATTCGCGAGCACCCTGGTCCCGATCCCGCCGTTCACCAGCTTGCGCGGCCTGCAGTTCTTCGCGCAGTGGGTCGTGAACAACCAGACGCCGAGCGCCGCGTGTTCGTGGCTGCAGGCCGACTTCAGCAACGCCATCGCCATCACCGTCGAGTGACGCCATGAACCTCCTCCACGCCTCCCCGCTCCTGCTCGCGTTCTCGGCCACGCTGCCGGCCCAGACGTTCGACCTTCGCTCGGCGCACACCGTCGTGCGCACCGGCGACGGCGCCGTCCTGGCAATCGGCCGCGACTACAAGGCCACATTCGCCGCGGACGGTGCGACGTTCGCTCCGGCGCTCGGCCCCCGAGCGGCCGTGCGCGGAGAACTCACGCTTCGGGTCGCTCGCATCGGTCGCGACAACCGGGTGGCGTGGCAGGCCGACACCGCGCCGACCGCGGCGGCCGCACTGCGCGATCACGTCGTGACCTTCGCCCGCGGCGTGTGTACCGAGACGTACGAGTGCCGCGTCGACGGGGTCGAACAGAGCTTCGTGTTCGACCGGCGCCCCGACGGCACCGGCGACCTCGTGGTGCGTTGCGACGTGACGACCGCGCTCGAGCCGACGGTGCGCGGCGACGGCACGCTCTTCTTCCACGACGGCGCGATCGGCGGCGTGACCGTCGGCGCGATCACCGGCGTCGACGCGATCGGCCGCACGTGCCCCGGGTCGCTGCAACGGCACGACGGGGCGATCGAACTGCGCCTCCCGGCAGCGTTCGTCGACTCCGCCGCGTATCCGCTCACGCTCGATCCGCTGCTCGCGACGGGATTCCTGATCGGCAGCGCCACGGACAACGAGGACCAGGTCGACGCGGCGTACGGCGCGTCGCCGAACACGACGCTCGTCGTGTGGCGACGCAGCTACTCGCAGTGGAACCAGGACGTCTACGGACAGCAGGTCGCGAACGACGGTTCGCTGTCCGGCCCGCTGCTCGTCATCTCGTCCGGTGCGCACGCCGAACGTTCCCCGTCGGTGACCTACGTCCGCGGCCGGAACCGCCACGTGGTGTGCTGGCTGCAGGCGTCGTCGATGGTCGGACCGTGGACCGTCGAGGCGCGCACCGTGAACGGCGCCACGCTCGGCTCGACCGTCACGGTGTCGGGCAACACGGCGCCGAACGGCCGCTGGATCACGTCCGCGGGCGACAGCAGCGCACTCGGCACCAGCACGCTCGTCGTCTGGGCGACCGCGCTCGGCACTTCCCCGTTCGGCGAACAGACGACGATCCTGCGCACCAACACGATCGACATCAGCGCCTTCGGCACGGTCTCGGTCGGCACCCCGGCGGACCTCACTTCGTCGCTCGCCTTCCCGACGGACGACGTGTTCGCGCTGCCGAAGAGCCGCACGCCGGGCGGCGTGACCGCGCTCGCCGCGCACGTTCCGGGCCAGACGGGCCAGCACCGCGTCCACGCCCTCGACCATCTCGGCAACTACCTGGCCGCGTCGGTGCACGTGAGCACGACGGATCCCGCGAAGGAACCCGCGCTCGCGATCGACGGCAACGGCACCGACTTCGTCGTCGCGTGCCGCCGCTTCGACGGCGAAACCGTCGTGCGCCAGATCACGTGGAACGGAACCGCGTTCACTTCGGGCACGAACGTCACCGTGCTCGGCACGCCGCAGAGCAGCGCGTGCGCGGTCGGGTTCCTCGGCGAACGCTTCCTCGTCGCATGGTCCGAAGGCACCGCCAACCCGTTCGACAACGACCTCCGCGGCGTCGCGATCAAGCCGAACTGCGAGGTGTGCAGCCAGAGCTTCACGCTGGCGAGCGTCGCGCGGCCGAACGCCCGCGGCCCCGCGATCGCACCGGTCGTCGCCGGCGGCGGCAGTACGAACACCGCGCTGCTCGCTTGGGACGAGACGAACACGAGCTCGCCGTTCACCGGCAGCGTCGTCGGACGGTTCTTCGCGGCGATGGTCGGTGCGCCGCCGGTCTTCCTGAGCCCCGGCTGCGGCAACGGCGGCACGGCGAGCGCCACGGGCCCGTTCTCGCCGGGCAACGACCAGTTCGCGTTCGCCCTGTCCGGTGGCGACCCGACCGCGCCGTTCGCCCTGATCAGCCTCAGCCTCGGCGGCTCGTCGGTCCTCTGCGGCTGCGAACTCACGAACTTCCTCGTGCTCGAGGCCACGCTCGCGCAGGCCGGCAGCTCCACCTACGCGTTCAAGCCGTGGTGCGACCCGAGCTACCTCGGCACGGACATCGAGTTCCAGTGGCTGCTGTGGCCCGCCGCGCAGAGCCCGTGCCCGATCGTGGAGAACCTCGCCGCCAGCAACCGGATGCTCGTCACGCTGCAGCCGTAGGGCCGCTGCGCCGGGAACGCGAACTTCGTGCGAACGGCGCGCCCCTCCGGTTCGCTGCCCCCCGGGAGGCCTCGATCCGAGCCATGAACCGCCATCTCCCCCGCTGGGCAGCCGCCGCGGCGCTGTCCCTCCTCGCTCCGTCCGTCCTCGCCCAGAACCCCGGCACGTTCCACCTGCGCCTCAGGGAACAGGCTGCGCTGCAGCAGCTCGACGGCGAACTCTGGGGCATCGGCCCCGACTTCAAGGCCGCGTTCCGCCCGGACGGTGTCGAGTTCACCCCGGCGCTCGGCCGGCGCGCGGCGCGGAACCACCCGGTGACGCTGCGCACGGTCTCGGTCGGTCGCGGCACGACCGCGGCCGCGGTCCCGGCGGCGGTACCGGAGGCGGCCGGGCAGCGGGCCCGCTACGACCGCGGCGACGTCGCGGAGCGCTACGACGTGACCCCACGCGGGCTCGAGCAGTCGTTCGTGTTCGACCGCCTTCCCGCCGGCGACGGCGACCTCGTCGTGCGCGTCGCGGTCGAGACCGATCTGCCGCTGGTGCCAGGCACGGCGGACGGCCTCCGGTTCGAACTGCCCGAGGTCGGCGGCGTCGCGATCGGCGGCGTCACGGGCATCGATGCTGCGGGCGAGAACACGCGCGGAACGATCACCTGCGACGGCCGGGTCGTCGAACTCCGACTGCCCGCGGCATTCGTCGACGGTGCAGCGCTGCCGCTCGTGCTCGATCCGCAGATCGGCGCGGTGTTCCCGGTGACGAGTTCGACGCAGGACTACCAGGATCCGGAACTGACGGCGCCCTGCGTCTCCGGCGACGTGTACCTCTGCGTCTTCGAACGTGAGTTCAGCGCGACCGACCGCGACATCCGCGGCATCCGCGTCGACGGGTCCGGCGCCGTCACTGGTTCGTTGTTCGCGCTGACGACCGGCACGGGCGACGACCGCGATCCGACCGCCGCGGCCGTGCCGATGCGGAGCGCGTGGCTCGCGGTGTGGACGCGCGGCGGCGACCTGTTCACGCGCTCCGTCGCGTCGACGGGGACCGTGAGCAACGAGTTCACCGCGGTGTCGGGCGCCAACAACCAGATCGAACCCGACCTCGGCGGCGACGCGACGGGGACCGTGGACGACCTCGTGCTGGTGTTCCGCAACTCGTCGCTGAACGCGGTCCAGTGCAGCACGATGACGCTGTTCTCGAACGGCATCATCGCGACGTCGGCGCCGGCGACACTCGGTACGACGATCGCCGGCAACAACATCGGCCGCCCGCGCATCGCGCACGACGGCGGCGCGCTCGGCCGCTACCTGATCGTCTACCCGCTGACGCCGGGCTTCAGCGGCAACACGAAACCGCAGCTCGTGCTGATCGACCGCGACGTGAACGTTCTCGCGACCGGCGCGATCACGAACGGTGGCAACGACAACGACCGGCCCGACGTCGACGGCGACGGCCGCAACTGGGTCGTGGTCTTCGAGGACGAGTTCATCGAGGGCACTCAGGACAACGACGTCGTCGCGATCGCGGTCTGGCATCACGAGGCCGGCGCATCGCTGCAGATCGGCGCGCCGCAGTTCGTCACGAACATCGCGAGCGTGAACGAGACGGACCCCGTCGTCGCGTGCTTCGGCAACGGCTCCGCGCTGGTCGGCTGGCGCCGGCACAGCGGTCTCGTCGCCGCGAACACCGACCTCTTCTGCAAGACGGTCGACCAGCTCAGCTGCACGACGTGCGAACCGACCGTGCTGCTCGCGAACACCACCAACATCGAGACCAACTTCGCGATCGAGTGCCACCCGTCGACCGTGAACGAAGGGATCGTGCTGTGGGAAGTGTCGACGTCGAGCAGCGGCAACGGCGACCTCGACGCCGCGATCTGGGACGCGGAGGACGGCGACGTGGTGACCCCGTTCGGCGGCGAAGGCTGCGGTCCGAACATCTACTCCGTCGCGGGCTGCGCTCGCGTTGGCAACGCGGGGTTCCAGGTGTGGGTCCGCGGTTTGTCGATCCCGACGAGCTCCGTGTTCGTGCTGTCGCTGAGCCAGGGCTTCCTGCAGTGCGGCCCCTGCCGGATCTACCCCGACATCTACTCCGGCCTCGTGCTGTACCCCGTGGCCGGCATCAGCGGCGCGGTGGTCGGCCTCTCGATCCCGAGTGAGCCGGCGCTCAGCGGAATGCGGTTCTACACGCAGTACCTCGTGCCGGCCTCGGCCCCCCTGTGCACGTGGCTCGGTCGCGACGTCACCAACGCCCTCTCCATCACCATCCAGTGAACGGGATCCCGACCATGCGACTCTCCTCCTTCGCGCTCCTGCTCGTTCCGTTCACGCCGCTGCTCGCCCAGGAACCGCCGCGTCCCGCCTTCGATCTCCGCGCCACGTACGGCGTGATCCGCGCCGACGATGGCACCGCGTGGACGATCGGCGAGGACTACAAGGCGTGCTGGACCGGCCGCGGCCTCACGTTCACGCCGGCCCTCGGCGAACGGGCGCGCGCGAACCGCGACCTCTCGCTGCGCGTCGATCGCGTGCAGCGCGGCGCAGTCACCGTTCTCGCTCCCGTCGACGCCGCGGCGCCCGAGATCGGCGAGCGTCACCTCGCGGTGGTTCGTGGCGAGGTCACCGAACGCTACGACGCGCGGCGGGACGGCGTCGAGCAGAGCTTCGTGTTCGCGACGCGGCCCGCGGGCGAAGGCGACCTCGTCGTGCGCCTCGCAGTGGAGACCACGATGACGGCCCGCACCGAGACCGACGGCACGCTGTTCTTCCACGACGGCGAAGTCGGCGGCGTCCGCATCGGCCACGTCACCGGCGTCGACCGCGACGGTCGTCGCACCCGCGGCTCGCTGCGCACACTCGACGCGAGTGCGATCGAACTGCGGCTGCCCGCCGACTTCGTCGACGGCGCCAGCTACCCGATGACGCTCGATCCGCTGCTGGCGACGGCGTTCCTCGTCGGCAGCGGCAACGACGACCAGCACGTCGACGCGGCGCACGGCGCGTTCGACGGCAACTGGCTCGTCGTGTGGCAGACCGTCTTCTCCTACTTCGACCAGGACATCCGCGCGCAGCGCGTCGCGAGCAACGGCTCACTCGTCGGCGCCGTGATGTCGCCGTTCCCCACCTCGACGCCCGAGACCAACCCGTCGGTGTGCTACGTGCGCAGCAAGAACATGCACGTGCTGTGCTGGAACGAAGCGACCGTCCCGTTCGGCCCGTTCACGCTGCGCGCGCGCAGCGTCGGCACGTCCGCGTTCGGCGCCGTCGTGAACGTCTCCGGCAGCGGCGGCGCCAGCGGCGGCACGTTCCGCACGTGCGGCGATCGCTCCAACACCGGCAGCAAGGCCCTCGTCGTGTGGAACAGCACCGCAAACAGCGGCACGACGATCGTCGCGACGACGCTCGACCTCACCGCGACGGGTCTGCTCACCGCGAGTGCCGGCATCGACGTGTCCACCGCGACGGGCCTCTTCACCGACTCGTTCGTTCTCGGCAAGAGCCGCACCCCCACCGGCCAGGTGCTGCTCGGCGCCGCGCTGCCGTTCTTCGCGGTGCTCTTCTACGCGCAGGCGCTCAGCTACGACGGCGCGATCGCCGGCACGAAGCTCGCGGTCGGAACGATCGGCCCGAACGGCTTCCGTACGATCGCGATCGACGGCGACGGCCCGCAGAACGTCGCCGTGTGGCGCGACTCGGCGAACACGCTGCAATGCCGGACGGTGACGTGGAACGGCACCGCGCTCTCACTCGGCACGCAGACCACACTGACGAGCAACCCCGGCGTGTCGTGCGACATCGGACTCCTGGGCGAACGCTACGTCGCGGTATGGAGCGAACCGACCGCGAACCCGTTCGACGACGACCTCGTCGGCATCGCGCTGAAACCCGACTGCAGCGTCTGCAGCAACAAGTTCGCGTTGACACAGGTCGATCGACCGAGCGCGATGCTGCCGTGCGTCGCCCCGACGTTCGCGAGCGGCACGTCCGGCGGACAAGCGCTGATCACGTGGGAAGAACGCGACATCACGCCGCCATTCCGCGGCAGCATCGCGGCTCAGCGCTTCGACGCGATGGTCGGCGCACCCGCCGTGTTCCTCAGCGCCGGTTGCGGCAACGGCGGCACCGCGACCACGGTCGGCCCGTTCTCGCCGGGCAACGACGACTTCGCGTTCAGCCTGTCCGGCGGCGACCCGACCGCGCCGTTCGCGTTGATCAGCCTGAGCCTCGGCGGCTCGTCGATCCTCTGCGGCTGCGAACTCACGAACTTCCTCGTCCTCGAGGCCACCCTGGCCCAGGCCGGCGCGTCGCGCTACGCGTTCAAGCCGTGGTGCGACCCGAGCTACCTCGGCACGGACATCGAGTTCCAGTGGCTGCTGTGGCCCGCCGCGCAGAGCCCGTGCCCGATCGTGGAGAACCTCGCCGCGAGCAACCGCAGCCTCGTCACGCTGCGGCCGTGACGATCACTTCGGTGAGTGGTCCACGCGCCCGCAGGGAGATCTGTCCGTGCGAGCCGCAAGCATGGCCGCGACGGTCGGATCCTCCCGCGCTCAGCCCGGCAGCAACCCGCCTTCGAGCTTCACGTAGGCACGCATGCCCTGGCGGCCGCCTTCGCGGCCGAACCCACTCTCCTTGAAGCCACCGAACGGCGACGCGGCGTCGAAGCGGTTGAACGTGTTGTTCCAGACCACGCCCGCCTTCATGCGTTCGGCGCACCACAGGATGCGTGCGCCCTTGTCGGTCCAGATGCCCGCGGACAACCCGTAGCTCGTGTTGTTCGCCTTCTCGACGGCTTCTTCCGGCGTGCGGAACGTCAGCACCGCGAGCACCGGCCCGAACACCTCTTCCCGCGCGATGCGGTGGCTCATCGAGACGCCCGTGAACATCGTCGGCGGGAACCAGAATCCCTTGCCCGGCAGATCGCACGCGGCCTGGTGCATCGACGCTCCGCCCTCCGCGCCGGCGGCGCAGAGTTCGCGGATGCGCGCGAGCTGCGCCTTGCTGTGGATCGCGCCCATGTCCGTGTTCTTGTCGAGCGGGCTGCCGACGCGGATGCGCGCCATGCGCCGCTGCAGCTTCTCGACGAACAGATCGTGCACGCTCTCCTGCACGAGCAGGCGTGAACCGGCGCAGCAGACGTGCCCTTGGTTGAAGAAGATGCCGCGCACGACGCCCTCGACCGCCTGGTCGAGCGCCGCGTCCTCGAACACGACGTGCGCCGCCTTGCCGCCGAGTTCGAGCGTCAGCTCGACACCACGGCCGGCGACCGCCTTCTGGATCTCCTTGCCGACTTCCGTGCTGCCCGTGAACGCGACCTTCGCGAGGCCCGGATGGCGAACGAGCGCCTGGCCGGTGCGGCCGTCGCCGGTGATCACGTTGACGACGCCGGGCGGCAGCCCCGCCTGCTGCAACACTTCGCAGAGGCGCAGCGCGGTGAGCGGCGACGTCTCCGCGGGCTTCAGCACGACCGTGTTCCCCGCCGCGAGAGCGGGCGCGATCTTCCACGCGGCCATCAGCAGCGGGAAGTTCCACGGGATCACCTGCCCCACCACACCGAGCGGTGCGGGAGTCTGTCCGGGGAACAGCAGGTCGAGCTTGTCGGCCCAGCCCGCGTGGTAGAAGAAGTGCTGCGCCGCGAGCGGCACGTCGACGTCGCGCGTCTCCTTGATCGGCTTGCCGTTGTCGAGCGTCTCGAGCACGGCGAACTCGCGCGCCCGCTCGAGCAGGATGCGAGCGATGCGGAACAGGTAGCGCGCGCGGTCCTCGCCGGAGAGCGCCTTCCACTTCGGGAACGCACGCTGCGCGGCCTTCACCGCTGCGTCGACGTCCTTGTCGCCGGCTTGCGCGACCTCGGACAGCGTCTTCTCCGTCGCGGGGTCGATCGTCGCGAAGTGCTCGCCGGACTTCGGCTTCGTCCACGCGCCGTCGACGAACAGTTCGTGGCGAGGTGCGATCGTCACGTGATCGGTCGCTTCGGGTGCTTGCTCGTAACGCCACACGCGGCCGAACTCGAGCTCGGGCTTCGCCGCGGAATCCTGCGTCTTCTGGTCGTTCTTGGCCATGGCGTGTGCTCCGCGTCAGTCGGCGCTGAAATCGGTCGGGCGCTGGTAGCGGCCCGTGCGTTCCTTCTCGAGCTGCATCAGCACGTCGTTCAGCAGGGAACTCGCTCCGAAGCGGAACCACTGCGGCGACAACCAGCGGTCGCCGCACGTCTCCGCGACGAGCACCAGGTACTTGAGCGCGTCCTTGCTGGTGCGGATGCCGCCCGCGGCCTTCACGCCGACCATGCGTCCGGTCTCGAGATAGTGGTCGCGCACCGCCTCGAGCATCAGCAGCACGACCGGCAACGTGCTCGCCGGTGCCACCTTGCCGGTGCTCGTCTTCAGGAAGTCGCCGCCCGCGAGCAACGCGATGCGGCAGGCACGCCGGATGTTGTCGTACGTGCGTAGCTCGCCGGTCTCGAGGATCACCTTGAGGTGCGCGTCGCCGCAGACCTCCTTCACGGCGCAGATCTCGTCGAAGACCTGACCGTAGCGTCCGGCGAGGAAGGCGCCGCGGTCGATCACCATGTCGATCTCGGTGGCACCGGCGGCGACCGCGAGCTGCACTTCGCGCAACTTGGTCGGCCGGTCGGTGCGTCCCGACGGGAAGCCGGTCGCGACGGCGGCCACCTGCACGGTGCTGCCGCGCACCGCCGCCGCGGCGACCTCGACGAGATCCGGGTAGACGCACACTGCCGCGCACGACGGCACGTCGGCGCGGGCCGGCAACGGCCGCATCGCCTTCTGGCACAACTGCCGCACCTTGCCCGGCGAGTCCATGCCTTCGAGCGTGGTGAGGTCCATCATCGAGATGGCGAGGCAGAGACCCTGCACCTTCGCCTTCTTCTTGATGGATCGCGTGCCGAGATCGGCAGCGCGCGTCTCGAGCGCGACCGCGTCGACGGGCGGCACACGGAACTCGACGGGAGACAGCGAGTGGGACATCGCGGGACACGCGATCGTGCCGTATCCGCAAGGGGAAGTCACGGCCGCGGCCTCCAGTCGCCGCGGTGCCGGCGCCGATGACGCCGGGACATGATCGAAGTCCGCATTCCCCTGCACGACCAGGGTACGGGTCACCGTGGCGAACTGCGCATCGCGGGTGGCGTGTGGGCGGGCGACGTCTGCGCCTTCGAGTTCGTCGAGACGCTGCACGGCATGTCCGGAACCGCTGTCTGCGACTGGCGCGAGCCGGAGACGCGACTGTTCGTCGACGACGGAGCTGCGGCCGACCCGAGCGCGAACCTGCTGCTCGACCGGATCCGCACCCTGCTGCTCCCGTTCCACCGCGGCTCGTGGAAGCGCGCCGCCGCCGCGCGGATCGCGGCGCTCCACACCTGCGATCACCGGGGCACGGGGACCGGCTCGACGGAGAGCGCCCGGCAGGCCGCGTTCGAGAAGGACGTTCTCGACCAGGTCGTGCGACTCGGCGAGCCGCGCAAGGTGCTCGACGTCGCGTGCTCGGTCGGCGAAGGCGTGAGGCAGCTGCGTGCGCGCGGCGTCGAAGCGTGGGGCTGCGACCCGAGTCCCGATCTCCACCGCATCGCGCTTCCCGACGTCGCCCGATGGCTGCGTCGCGGCGCGGTCGACGCGCTCCCGTTCGGCCCCGAGGACGGATTCGACACCTTGCTCGCATTCGACGTCTTCCAGCACCTCGCCGAGGACCGCATCGCGCGGATGGTCACCGAATTCGCGCGGCTCGGCGTGCAGCGCGTCGTCGCGCGCATCGCCCTGTGCGAGTTCTCCGATCCGGGCCACGTCACGCTGCGTCCGCTGTCGTGGTGGGATCGCCAGATGGCACCCTGGTTCCAGCGACGCGCGGGGAAGGCCCTTCCCGAAATGGCGATCGCGTCCGGTCTCGATCCCGCGAACTTCCTGCGCGTCTACGAACTCTCCAAGGTGCCCGCGGCGGTGTGACCGCGGTCAGCGTCGCCCGCGCTCCACGTCGGCGAACGTGAACGGGCGCGGCAGGAGCCGTCGCAGCGACGTGCGCCGCACCGCTCCTTTCGTGCCGGCGAGCAGCACGTGCTGCCCCTTGCCGAACTCGGCGAGCACCTGGCGACAGGCCCCGCACGGACTCGCCGGCTCGGCGAGGCCCGTCACGACCGCGACCGCGAACAACTCGGTGACGCCCGCGGCGACCGCGGCGAAGACGGCGGCGCGCTCGGCACAGATCGTGAGCCCGTAGCTCGCGTTCTCGACGTTGCAGCCGACGAAGACCCGGCCGTCGCCCGCCAGCACGGCGGCGCCGACCTTGAACTTCGACGCGGGCGCGTAGGCGTTCGCCCGGACGGCGCGGGCGGCGGCGACGAGGCGGGCGGCGGTGGCGGCGTCGATCCGGCTCACGCGTCACTCCGGTGCCGCGCACTGCGACCGGCGCCGGCGATCAGCGCCACGAGCGTCGCCACCTGGATGCCGATCTGCAGTGCACAGACCACGAACGGCAGCAGCGAACCGTGATGATCGACCGCGTGTTCGATGTCGACGAAGCCCTGGAGCAGCACGTAGCCGGCCGCCGCGGTCGCGATCGCGAGCACGACTCCGAACAGGCGCACGTCGGTCTGCAGACGATCGAGCAGGATGCCGAGGAACGCGACGATCGGCAGACCGCCCGTGAGTGTCGGCAACAACCACGACACGGGCTCGGGGCCGACGTCGACGAACAGGCACGCCCAGATCCCGACGATCGCGCCGATGCAGAAGAGCTTGCCCGCGTGGCCCGGCCAGATCGCCGCGAGACCGCAGCCCGCCGCGAAGAGCATCGGCAGGAGCCAGGCGAAGCGCGCCTTCACGGCGGGTTGCGGCAGGGAGACGATCTCGGTCATGGCCAGCCCGGCGAACGGGCCGCGGATCATCCCACGTCGGAGGACAGCGAGGAAGACCTGCGGCGGTAGCATGCCGCGCCCCTTCCGACGACGGCATGGACCAGGCCCTGCAAGACGCGCTGCGCGAACTCGGCAACGAGACCGGATCCCCCCTCCGCATCGGCGGGATCGCAGCTCGCGACCTCGTCGCCGCGCACGGGAGCCCGCTCTACGTGTTCGACGCCGACGTGCTGCGCCGGCGCGTCCGCGAAGTGCGGGCGGCGCTCGGCCCGCGCGTCGAACTGCTGTGGTCCGTGAAGGCCAACCCTTCGCTCGCCGTCACGCGCTGCCTCCGCGACGAAGGCACCGGCGCCGAGATCGCGTCCCTCGGCGAACTGCACGTCGCGACCGCCGCGGGGCACCCGGCAGCCGAACTTCGCTTCGCCGGCCCCGGCAAGACGGACGCCGAGATCGACGCGGGCGTCGCTGCCGGGCTGACGTTCCACGCGGAGTCCGCCGACGAAGTCGGCGCGATCGCCGCCGCCGCGGACCGGAGCGGCCGGGCCGCGCGCGTCGCGGTGCGGATCAATCTGCCCGGCGAACTCGGCGGCTCGCGGCTGCGCATGGGCGGCAAGAGCAGCCGCTTCGGCGTCGACGAAGACCGGGTGCCGGCCGTCGTGCGCACCATCGCCGGCCATCCGTCGCTGCGCCTCGCGGGCCTCCACGTCTACGGCGGCACCCAGGGATTCGACGCGGCGGCGTTCGTCCGCCACGCGAGCACCGTCGTCGCGAGATCCGCGGCATGGGAACACCAACTCGGCGTCGCGTTCGACGAACTCGACCTCGGCGGCGGCTTCGGCGTCGCGGCGTATGCGGGCGACCCGCGCTTCGACCTCGCCGCAGCGGGGCACGGCGTGCAGGAACTCGTGCACGCGAACGATCGCCCCGGGCGCCGCTGGTTCGTCGAACTCGGCCGCTACCTCTGCGCACCCGCCGGCGTCTACCTCGCGACGGTCGTGCGGACGAAGGACAGCGGCGGCGAACGCCACGTCGTGCTCGACGGCGGCCTCCACCAGCACGCCGCCGCCGCGGGCTTCGGCGCGATCCTGCGTCGACCGCCGCTGCTCGTGCACACGGACGACCCGTGTGCGATCGGTACGACAGTCACCGTCGGCGGCCCGCTGTGCACTTCGGCCGACCAGTTCGCGGAGCAGGCGGCGCTGCCGCCGCTCGCGAACGGCGACGTCGTGGCGATACTCGCCGCCGGCGCGTACGGGCTCACGTTCAGCCCGCACTCGTTCCTGAGCCACGCGACGCCGGCAGAAGTGATGGTCGACGCCGGCCGCGCCCGCGTGGTGCGCGCACGCGGGACTCCGTCGGACTCGCTGCGCGGCCAGGCCCCCTGACCGGCGCGCCCGTGTATGGTGCGTCGCATGCGAACTCCGATCGCCGCTGCCGCGACGCTGACGTGCATGGCCGTGCTCGCCGCCCAGGAAGGCGTGCCGCGACCCCAGGGCCTCGTGCCCGAACAGATGTGGCCCGCGCCCGGGGAAAGCGACTGGAAGAAGCCCGTCGTCATCCAGTGGCAGCGCACGTGGGACGACGCCGTGCGCCTGTCGCAGGCGACGAAGCGCGCGATCCTCGTGTGCGTCAACATGGACGGCGAGATCGCCAGCGAGCACTACGCCGGCATTCGCTATCGCGACCCCGAGATCGGCAAGCTGTACGAACCGTACGTCTGCGTGATCGCGTCGGTCTACCGCCACAACCCGCGCGACTACGACGACCAGGGGCGCCGCATCCCGTGCCCGCGCTTCGGCTGCGTCACGTGCGGCGAGCACATCGCCCTCGAACCGCTCGTGTACGAGAAGTTCCTGAAGGGCAAACGCATCGCGCCGCGCCACATCATGGTCGAGCTCGACGGCAGCGAGAGCTACGACATCTACTACCGGTGGGACACCGCATCGGTGTTCAAGGACATCGCGGACGGCATCACGAACCGGAAGGTGCAGACGGTGCCCCTCGTGAAAGGCGACCGTTCGCTGCTCGAGCGCCTCGAGAGTCCCGACAGCGCCGATCGACAGCAGGTCGAGAGCGAGTTCGCCAAGGCGACTCCCGAACAGCGCCGCGCGATGGTCGCCGCCGCGATCGGCGCCGGCGAACTGGCGCCCGTCGAGATCCTGCGTCTCGCGGCGTGGGGCCTCGATCCGGCGCTGGCGCAGGAAGCGCGCAAGGGCATGGTCGTCGCCAAGGACCCGGGCACCGTCAACCTGATCGCCGAGACGCTGCGCGCGCCGCTCGAACACGAGGAGCGCAAGGAGCTGGTCGCGGCCTTGGGCCGCTTCGGTTCGACGTCGACGTACGCACAGGCGCTCGCGACCGCACATCAGGGTCTCGACGGCACGACCACCTCCATCGACACCGGCAAGTGGTCGCGCGCACTCGCCGCGCAGACCTACGCACCGCCCGCGAGCGAGGATCTCACGACGGCGCTCGAGCAGAGCGACAAGGCCCTGGCCGCCGAGCCGTCGGACCCCGCGGCCCGGCTCGACGCAGCCGAAGCGAGCCTGCTGCAGGCGCTCGACACGACATCGAGCGGCGGGCGCGGATCGGCGCGGCGAACCGCGGCGGCCCGGCAGTCCCTGCTCTCCGATGCGGAACGTCAGGCGAACCTGGCGATCGCGCAAGGTGCGACCGGCTGGCGCCCCACCGCGTTGCGGGCGATCGCCGCGTTCCACCTCGGGCGCGTGCCGGAGGCGCACCAGCTCGCGGTCGCGGCGGCGCCCGACCTGCCCCCCGATGCGCCGGGTCGCGTCGCGATGGAAGTGCTCGCGCTGTTCGCCGTGGCCCGGCAGCACGCGATCGTCGCCGCGGTGCGCAACAAGCAGACGTGGCCGCCGCAGTGGGCCGCCGACGTGCACGCGGCCTACGCCGTGCTCGCGCACCATCCGCTCGGCCGCGACGAACACGCCGCGGATCACTACGACTTCCTGAAGTTCTTCAGCAGCCCCGAGACCGACGCGGTGCTCGACCGCGCCCTCGAGCGCTTCCCCGAGTCGGCGCTGCTGCACCAGCGGCTCCGCGACCGCATCCTCGAACGGCGCGACCCGGACGCACTCGAGGCCGAGTACGCACGCCGGTTGAACGCGCCGGAAGCGCGCCCGTCGCTGTCGTGGTTCGCCGGCTACGCGTCCCTCGTCGCAGCCGAGCAGAACCGCCGCAACCAGCGCCGCGAGAACGCTCTCGCCGCGTACCGGCGCGGCATCGAGCACTTCGAGACGTACGCGAAGCGCTCCGGCAACGAAGACGGCAACCACTACGTCGCGATGGCGAACGCCGGCATCGCGCGCCTGCAGCTCGACGCCGGCGACCTGCCCGGCGCGCTGGCCTCGCTGCAGCTCGCCTTCCGCACCGCACCGCTCGCGGCGGCCGCGGTCGACGGGCTCGGCGTCACCGCGGTGCAGACCGCGGACATGCTGCGTGCGCGCGCCGTCGAGACGAACGCGCAGGACGTCGTACAGGCCGTCGACCAGGCCCTCACGGCACTGCCCGACGAGGCGCTGATCCCGCCCGAGTACGAACGCGCCTCCGGCAACACGAAGATCCGCCGCCGGCGGTGAGCCGCGGCCGCACCGGCGCGGCTCGCATCCCGGGTCAGGCGTCCGCCAGCATCGCGTCGAGCGATCGCCGCGGCACGAACGCGCCGACGAGCGAGGCGTCACGCGGCCGCGCAGCGTCTTCGCACTCGACCGGCACGAGCAGCGACGCATCGAGGCCGTGGCGACCGAAGAAGCGGCACGCGAACTCCCAGCGCGAACAGCGTTCGGGCCCGGCAACGTGCACCAGCGGCGGTGCGCCGGGATCGGCGACGAGCTCGGCGAGCGCAGCCGCAGCGTCCGCCGAGTGCAGCGGCGTGCGGTACTCGTTCGTGTACATGCGCGACGGACTGCCGGCGGCCGCCGCGGCGCGCAACGACGCCGATGCGCCGCGGCCTCGGTCGTCGGGCCCGAACAGCAGCGGCAGGCGAACCACGCGCCCACCGCGGCGCAGCGCGGCTTCTTCGCCTTCGGCCTTGGTCGCGCCGTACGCCGACAGCGGCGCCGGCGCCGAGGTCTCGGAGTACGGCGCGTGCCGGCCGTCGAACACGAGGTCGGTCGACACGTGCAGCAGCCGCGAACCGAAACGACGCGCGAACTCCGCCGGAACGGCGACATTGATCGCACGCGCCGCATCGATGCTCCGTTCGCACTCGGGCTGGCGCGCCATCGCCGCGAGATTCAGGACGAGGTCCGGCCGCAACGCTTCCACGACCGCGGCGACCATGCCAGGAGCGGCGAGATCGACTGCCGCCTCGACACCCTTGCGCGCGGTCACGACGACCTCGTGACCCCGTTCGCGCAGCGCTTCCACCGCGGGACCGCCGAGGAAGCCGGTTGCTCCGGTGACGAGGATGCGGACGGCGGCCATGGGCGCGTATGGTTGCAGCTGCGCCCCGTGAAGCAAAGCCCGCCTCCCCGCCGCGTTCTCCTGATCGCGAACCCGATCTCGGGCGGTGGCCGGGCCCGCACCCTCGCCCCTCGCCTCGCCGCCGCTCTCGTGCAGCGCGGCGTGGCTGCCGAAGTCCACTTCACGTCGGCCGCTGGGGACGGCGCGGCTCGGGCGCGCGCGGCGGCGATCGAGGCCTGGGACGGCGTCGTCGCGATGGGCGGTGACGGAACCGTCAACGAGCTGTTGAACGGCATGCCCGATCCGGGCCGCTCGCTCGGTGTGTTCCCGATCGGTACCGCGAACGTGCTCGCGAAGGAACTGCGCCTGCCCCACCGCCCCGACGCGGCGGCGGCCACGATCGCCGCGGGGCACCAGCGCAGCCTCGCGATCGGCGAGTGCAACGGCCGGCGGTTCCTGCTGTTCGTCGGCGCGGGAATCGACGGCTCGGTCGTGCAGCGGCTCGCCGCCGTGCGGTCGGGGACTCTCGGCAAACACAAATGGCTCGGTCCGATCCTGCACACGGTGTGGCACTGGCCGCGCCACTCGCTGGCTGTGACCTTCGCGGACGGGACCCGGCTCGAAGGGCTGCGGTCCGTGCTCGCGACCCGGGTCCGCAACTACGGCGGGGTGATGCAGCTCACGCCGGGCATCGATCCCGACGACGGCTTCCTGCACGTCCTGTGCTTCCGCGCGGCCAGCCGGACACGATGGGTGTGGATGGGCGCGCGAGCGATGCTCGGCCGTTTGCGGCCGGGCCCGCTCCTCGAGGTGCGGGCGACGACCGCCGTGCGCATCGAAGGCAGCGCACCCTTCCAGATCGACGGCGACCATGGCGGTTCGTGTCCGGCGGATCTGCGCGTGCTGCCCGTGCGGGCGTCGATCTGGGCGCCCGCCGCGCACGCGCGGCGTCAGTGATCGCCGACGCGACTCGAGAGCCCGTTGCTGGTGACGACTCCGAGGGTGTTGGCGAGGTCCCCCACGACGAACGGCGTCACGAGCGCGATCGCCTGCGCATGGATCGTGGTACCCGGCGGCATCGCGGGCGGAAAGCTCACGTCGAACCGGATCGTCGCCGCGGGAGCGACCGCGAAGAACACGACGTCGAACGACGCCAGGTAGGACGCGCAGCCCGGGGCTCCGAGCGCCGCGAGGTCGATCCCGCCGGCGACCTCGCTGGCGGCGAGGGCCAGGAACCCGAGCCGTACGCCGGACCCGACGATCGCTTCGGGTGCGTCCACCATGGTGTAGTGCACGAGCGTGCCAGCCTCCGAGGTGGAGACCGGCGGCGGCGCAGCCGCGAGACCGAGTGAGCGCAGGTCCGGCGACGTGACGATGGAATCACCGACGTGCAGCGGCGGCGGCACGAGCGATGGCCCGCCCGGCGAGTAGCCGACGAGGTGCGCCGAGCCGAACGGCGAACTCGTCGCGCCATCGACCGCGACCCAGACGTAGCGCACACGGCCCGAGTCGAGACCGAACTGGAACTGGAACGTGCCGCGGTTCGGGACTCCGGCGGGGAAGTTCTCGACGTCGCGCCACGTGACGCAGAACCAGCTCTCGCCACCGGCGACGGCCTCGTGGGTCGTGATGCGACCGCTGCCCGGCTCCGCCGGGTTCCAGTCGTGCCACGCGAAGAACGCGGTGTCCGGCGCGGCGGCGAAGCGCGGGCTCGGTGTGAAGTCGTTCGGCGGCGAGTTCCACGCCCCCCCGTCGATACCCGGGCCGGTCGCGACGATGCCGTTGCTGTGCACCCAGATCGTCGACGCAGCGCCATCGAGGGTCGGGAGCGGTCGCGGCAGCGCGACTGCAACCTGGCCGTCGTCGCTCGGCGGCAGGAGTGCCGCGTTCGCACCGGGCTGCAGGTAGCCGCCCATGCCCCACGACCCCACGTAGCCGAGGCCCGAGGGATGGAGTTCCAACGAACGCCCGGTCAACACGAGCGATGCCACAGCGGCGTCGGGCAGCAGCACGAAGAAGGAGTCGCGCGCCGACTCGTGGCAGCCCTGACCGAAGGCGAGATGCGACGCCGCGCCGCCGTTCGGGTCCTGTGCCGGCAGCATCGCCGACACGAGGCAGACGATCCCGATCGTGGGTACCGCGCGCATGCCGAACGCTACCTCGCCGCCGAGGCACGGTGCCTGCAGCCCGCTCCCGGCGCCAGCGTGCGTCGCGACGGCGCCCACGGGACCGGACCTCCCGACGCGCGGGCCGCGCGGCTCAGGTCGGGACGCTGCCAACAGAGCGGGCCCGCACCACCGTGAGGCGCGGGCCCGCGGGATCGAGGGCAGCTCGACCCGTTCGGCTTCGACCGGGCGAGCGAAGCCCGGGGTTCGCTCGGTCCTCAATAGGTATTGAAGATCGACTGCAGACCGTTGCTCAGCACGCCACCGAATGCGTTCTGGCCGTTGGGCAGGCTGAACGGCGTGAAGAGGCCCAGCACCTGACCATAGAAGCTGAGGCCCGGCGACAGCGGCTGCGGCATCGACAGCACGACCGACGACGTCGGAGCAGTGCCAGGCAGCGGGATCGTGACGTCGAGCGACAGGATGTTCAGGTTGCAGCCCGGCATGTCGAGGAAGCCCATGTCGAGGCCGCCGGGGAACGGAGCCACACTGAACATCAGGATGCCGAGGCCGATGCCGAGCGGCGGCACGAGGTCGATCATGTTCGAGGCCGTGTACGTGATCGGCACGGTCGGATTGCCGGGCGTGTAGATCGGCGCCGGGGACGCGGACAGGGCGAGGGCCTGGGTCGCGTTGTAGTCCGGCTGCGTGAGGAACGGCGGCACGGTCGCGAGGCTGATCGAACCCGGATCGAGCGACAGACCCGGCGAGTAGCCGACGACCATGTCGATACCGGCCGAGTTCTGCATCGCGTTCCACACGAACTTCACGTCGCCGTTGGCGAGGTTGAACTGCAACTGCCAGCGATCGGAGACGCCGGTCGTGTTGTAGCGGACGACGTTCTCCCACGTGATGTAGAGCACACCACCGACTTCCTGGCTCTTGATCGCTCCGCCCGCCGACGGGTCGTAGTCGGCATTGCTGCGGAAGGACGGGATCACCGCGTTGAGCAGTTCGAACACGTCGCCGTAGGCAGCGACGTTGTTGTTGCCGATGCCGCCCATGTTCACGAATCCGTTCGAGCACACCGACAGCGTGCCGACCGGACCTGCGGGCGTCGGGAAGGGGATGCTCGGCGTGACGTCGACTTCGGAGTCGTCGGTCAGCGCGAGCGTCGAGGCGCCACCGGTCGGCGCGACGTAGGTCCCGCCGCCCCACGTGACGAAGTAGCCCTGGCCAGCGGGCGACATCGTCATCGAGTTGCCCGCCAGGGTCGCCGACCCGGCCGGCGTGCCGAAGTACTGGTAGAAGGCCTGCGACGCGCGCGGTCCGTAGCAGCCGGAGCCGTACGCGACGTGGTCGGCGCCCGTGCACACGACCGACGAGGTGTAGCCACCGAGCCCGTTCGGCGAGAAACGCAGCGTCTTGCCGGCGAGCGGGAAGGCACCGAGGTATTCACCCCAGAGGATGCCGACGTTGCCCGAGTTGGCGCCCGCGAGCAGATCGGAGGCCACCTCCGCCCCCGTGCCCGCCGCGTTGCCGGCCGACACGCCGATCCAGACCGCGTCGACGGCGTTGCCGGGGCAGTTGATGTCGTACGCGTAGTCGATGTTGCCGTTGCTGTACAGCGTGCAGCTGAAGCTGAACTGGTCGGTCGGGGTCTGGTACCGCGCGACGTTCTGCCACGTGATCGTGACCTGGTTCGCCGTCGCCGTGTTCACGAAGATCTCCCACGGGCCGAGCGTCGATTGCTGGATGTCGTCGCCGTAGACGACGAGGCGCGGCGAGCCGAACGCGGCACCGCGCAGTTCCCCGAGTGTGTCGATCAGGAACTGGATCGGAGCGACGAGGCCGTAGTTCGCGTCGGAGAGATAGACGTGCCCGTTCGAACCGACCCAGATGCGGTTGCAGACCTGGCCGGGCGCCGTGGTCGGCATCGGGAAGGTGAACCCGAGCTGGATCGGCAGGATGCTGCGGCCTTCGTCGTGGATCGGGTAGCCGCCCCACACCGAGTACATGGAACCGGATTGTGCGGCGCCGCCGATGTTGGTGAAGCACTGCGCCTGCGACACCGCGGCGAGGGCCGCCACGGCGGAGAAGGAAGCGATGAGACGATTCATGGAGTTGCCTCTGGGACTTGGGGAGATTCCTGCCAGCGGTCGGAACGACCGGGGGGAGACGAGGAAGGAACCCGGGGAGGACGGTAGTCGAGGGCCAGGAAATGTCCACCCGGGCCGCCGCGCCGCCGCGCCCGAGCCGCCGCGCCAGCGCGTGGCGGCCGACTCCGAAGGA
The DNA here is from genome assembly GCA_016794565.1 of Planctomycetota bacterium. Taxonomy (GTDB): domain Bacteria; phylum Planctomycetota; class UBA1135; order UBA1135; family UBA2386; genus JAEUHQ01. Next base: position 52,591 of record JAEUHQ010000103.1, read on the forward strand.
GCGACCCCGCGCCGAGGCCGCTAGGATCGTGCCGATGGATCGACCTGCTCCTCGCGAAGTCCGCGTCGGCAACGTGCCGTTCGGCGGCGGCAATCCGTTCGCCCTGATCGCCGGCCCGTGTGTCATCGAGAACCGCGACCACGCGCTGCGCCACGCCGAGGCGCTGCAGCGAATCTGCCGCGCCGCCGGCGTCCCGCTCGTGTTCAAGAGCAGCTTCGACAAGGCCAATCGCACCGCGGGAACGGCATATCGCGGCCTCGGCATCGACGAGGGTCTCGCGATCCTCGGCGAAGTGAAGCGCTCGTTCGGCGTGCCGGTCCTCACCGACGTGCACGAACGCGAACATTGCGCCACCGCGGCGGAGGTCGTCGACTGCCTGCAGATCCCGGCTTTCCTGTGCCGCCAGACCGACCTGCTGCTCGCAGCCGCGGCCACAGGTCGAACGGTCAACGTGAAGAAAGGTCAGTTCCTCGCGCCCGACGACGTCGGCAACGTGCTCGCGAAGGTCACCGGCGCCGGCAATCCGAACGCGATGATCACCGAACGGGGGGCGAGCTTCGGCTACCGAACGCTCGTCGTGGACTTCGCCGGGTTCCCCACGATGCGCGGGTTCGGCCAGCCCCTGGTCTTCGACGCCACGCACTCCGTGCAGCGACCGGGCGGCGCGGGCACGTCGACCGCGGGCGATCGCACGAAGGTCCCCTACCTCGCGCGCGCGGCCGTCGCCTGCGGCGTCGACGGTCTCTTCCTCGAGGTCCACGAAGACCCCGACCACGCTCCGAGCGACGGTCCCAACATGCTGCGGATGGACTCGCTCGCCGGCCTGCTCGGCGACCTCGTGCGGATCCAGTCGGCCGTGCGCGCGCGCTGATCCGCCGTGCGGCGCGCGGGGCCGACGATCCGATGCGACGGCCGCGCGGAGCTTTCACACGCGTTTCGCTTTGTCCTCGCTGCCAGCGGTCATGGTGGTCGTCGATGGCGACGTCCACTCCCCCCGACCTCTGGCTGCTCTTCACCGCCGGAGCCTCGCTCTGCCTCCTCGCCGCGGCGTGGCGCCTGCGACGCGAGCCCTCGGGACCGGACCGGACCGACGCACCCGGCGCCACTCCGCCGAACTGACGCAACGGGCAGAAACGGCGAACGGACGCACCGAGGCGACTCGCGACCGGGGTGGCCACCCCACCGGGGAAAGGCCGAAGGCGGGACGGCGGCGGCGACCCGTCCATCGCAGCGCGGCGTTGCCGGAGCGCCCCGGCATCCCGCGACGACCGCCCTCGTTGCCTGCCGTCCGCGGGCTACTATTCGGTGCGCAGCACCTCGGCTGGCATCCCCCGCATGCGGACCCGCGATTTCTGGACCCTCGCCGCGACGTTGTCGCTCATCGCCAGCCTGGGACTCGTGTTCCTCGGCCAGGAGACCTGGGCCGACGGAACGCGCCCCGACGCTCACGAGCCGGCCCACGTCGCGACCTCCGAGACCCGGACCGCGAACGGCGCGCCGACCGACGCCGCCGCGGTCGTCTCCGCGCAAGGCCCCGAGGCAGCCCCGGCGATCGCTCGCAAGAGCGAAGCAGGGGTCACCGACGCGACGACGGGCGTGATCCGCGGCGACATCCCGATCGCCGTGTCGATCCTCGACCGCATCCAGTCGATCACGATCCACGTCGAAGAGGGACGCAACGCGATCGACGGCGACGGCCAGTTCCGGCCGCGACGCACGTTCCTCGAACACGCGAAGCTCGGTCCGGGCACGCCGACGTTCGAAGTGCGCAACGTCCCGTTCTCGGAGTATCCGTGGATCGTCACGGCCTTCGCGCCCGGCCTGAACGGCGGCCGCGCGACCGTGATGCTGAACGCCGAGCATCCCGTCGCGGACGTCGCTCTGCCCGTCACCCCGGCGGCGCCGTTCACCATCCTGCTGCGCGACCAGGACCAGGCGCCGTACGTCGGCGTCGAGATCGTGCTGCAGCCCGTCGGCGAACCCGCCGGCCGCCCGAAGAAGGTCGCGACGACGGACTCGTACGGCAGCGCGGTCTACGAGGATCTGCTCGGCGGCGAGTACCGCGCGTTCCTCTCGATCGCCGGCCAGCCTCTCGAGGATCCGCAGTCCTTCGTGGTCCCGACCGCGACGCACGTCGTCGCGAGCACGGTGCAGGGCCATGGCACTACGATCACCATCGCGCGCGGCATGCCGCTGCAGGTTCGGGTCGCGGACGTTCGCGGCTACGGACTCGCCGACGTGACGGTCACCGCCACCGCGACGGATCAGGTCCGGCACAAGGCGATCGAACTCACCACGGATGCGACCGGCGTCGTCACATTCCCGCGCCTCCTGCCCGGCACGTGGCAGATCGACGTCCAGCGCACCGACTACCAGCGCAGCACGCGGCAGGTCACCGCCCGCGCCGGCGAACCGATCGAACCGATCGAGTTCCAGCTCGTCCGCCTGCGCTGATTCGTACCGCCGGCACAGATCGTCAACGGCGATCGCTTCCGACGCGTCGTTGGCTTGGGTAGATTCCGCCGGCCCATGGCCCAGCCGCTCGTCGACCTCGCCGCCCTCGACCTGAGCAGGAACGTCGTCAGCGAAGAGGATCTGCGCCAGGTGCTCCCGCATCGGGGAACTTTCCAGCTGCTCGACGGCGTGTGCCACCTCGACCTCGAGCAAGGCGTGGCGGTCGGCTACAAGGACTGGCCGGCCGATGCCTGGTGGGCGAAGGATCACGTGCCGGGCAAGCCTCTGATGCCGGGCGTCCTGATGATCGAAGGCGCTGCCCAGATCGCGACGTTCCTCGTCAAGAAGGTCGCATCGTGGGAGATCGACCGCTTCGTCGGACTCGCCGGCGTGAACGACGTGCGCGTGCGCGGCCAAGTCGTGCCGCCGGCGCGCGTCTACTTCGTGAGCGGCAACTGCAAGGTCTCGGGTCGCCGCATGGCGCGCATGCCGGCGCAGGTCTTCTGCAACGGGCAGATGACGATGGAACTCGAACTGCTCGGGGTGATGTTGTGACCGCTGCCGCAGCGGCCGCACCGGCGCCGCTGCCGCGCTGGTTCCTGCTGCTGCCGCTCGTCGTCGCCGCCGCCTGGTGGCCGCTGGCGCCGTACTGGAAGAGCGACGACTTCCTGATGCTGCACCACGCGAACGACGCGGCGCGCGTGCTCGGCGACTTCGTCGGACCGCAGTACGGCGCGACCGACGTCTGGTACTTCTGGCGCCCGCTGATGACGGCGAGCTTCTGGCTCGAACTGCAGCTCGGCGGCGGGCCGTCGCCGATGCTGTCGCACACGACGAACGTGCTCGTGCACGCGGGCAGCGCGCTGCTCGTGGCCCTCCTGTGGCGGCGCTGGATCGGCGGAGCGCGCGGTTTCGTCGCCGGCCTCGTCTGGGGACTGATGCCGGGACACGAAGGCGCCATCACGTGGGCCGTGGGCCGCAGCGACGTGCACGGCACGTTCTGGTCGCTGCTCGCGATGCTGTGGTTCTGTCGGCGTCTCGAGGGGCGCGCACCGTGGTGGCCGTCGCTCCTCGCGACGACGTGTGCGCTGATGACGAAGGAGATCGCGTTCGTGCTGCCGGCCGCGGCGACACTGCTCGCGTACTGCCGCGATCCGGGTCGCGGTGCAGGCACCGCCCTGCGCGCGGCGGCGCCGATCTGGGCGGTCTTCGCGGTGTGTTTCGGATGGCGATTCCTCGCGCTCGGTCGCCTCGGCGGCTACGGCGACATGCCGCTCGCGCCGCTCCCGATGCTGCTCGGCTTCGGCCACGTCGTCGCCGACCTGCTCGTACCGCTGCGCTACGCGGGAGCGACAGCGTCGCACTGGGCGTGGCTCGGCGCGGCGCCGGTCGCGCTCGTGATGCTCTGGCACTTCGCGCGCGGCGGTCCGCGGCGGCTCGCCGCGTCGACCGCGATGTTCGTCGCCGCGTGTGCGCCGATGGCGCCGTTCTTCGCCGCCTTCGCGAACACGCACAACCTCCGCTACTACTGCCTCCCCACCGCCGCGCTCGCCGGACTGTTCGCGCTGCCGCACCGCTGGTCCGCCGCCGCGCTGCTGCTGCTCGCGGCGTGGACCGCGCCGTTCGTCGCGCTGCGCAGCGCGGTGCACGACGCCGACGCGAAGGCGCGCGCAATGCACGGTGCCCTGCTGCAGCTCGCCCGCACCACGCCCACCGAACCGATCTTCGTCGCCGGTCTGCCGACCAGCGAAGGCGCCGCGGCCGTCGTCTTCCACTTCGGCGTGGACCGCATGCTGGCGCCGCCCTTCACGGAGCGGACCCACCGGTTGCTGCCGCTGCGGCCGGTCGTCGCCGGCGGATTCTCGCTCGGCGAGGATCGTGCGGACTTCGAGGCGCTGCCGGCAGGTTCGACGTGGCAGTTCGCGCGACCCGATCTGCTCGCGCAGCGGACCGCAGTGTCGCCGTTGCCCGACCTGCCGATCGCCGGTGACGACCGCGGCGTCGTCGACGTGACCTCCGGGCGTCTCGCGGCGATGGAGAAGGACGAGCGCGGCCTGTGCCTCGACACCGGCGTCGCGCGGACTCAGGCCTGCCGGCTCACGATCTTCACGGCGCTCGGCTACCTCGCATGCCTGTTCCCCGACCACGGGAAGGAAGGCGAACGGCACGGCGCCATCGACATGCTGCAGTTCTTCGCCGGCGAGCGTGCGCTCGGCCTGCCGCCCGAGACGGCACGGCCCACGTTCGCTTCGTTCGCCCCCGGCGCGTTCGCGACCTTCGCGCTCGGCATCCCGACCACCCACGACCTCGTGCCCGAGTTCCCCGCGCTCGTCGAAGTCGGCTCGATGCAGGGCGACACGTTCGTGCCGTCGCACAGGGCCCGCCGGCTGTTGACGCTCCGCTTCGACCGCGGCTATCAGGCATGGGTCCGGCGCGCTTTCAACCTCGGCGGCTGAACCCGCGGAGCGATTCGATATCCTGCGCCCCCCCACGGACGGCATGCACCCAGCGACCCCGATGACCACGCCGACCCCGCCCGCCGCGTTGCGTGGGTTGCCGAGCAACGTCGGGTGGACACTGACCGCGTTCGTCGTCGTCGCGCTGCTGATCCGCCTCCCCTTCCTCGACCACAGTGTGTGGTTCGACGAAGCATGCATGGCGAACCAGCGCATCGGCACCTGGCCGCAGCTGCTGGCCGTTCTGTATCGCGACATCCATCCGCCGCTGTACGTCGCGTTCATGTTCTGCTGGAACAGCGTGTTCGGCGACGGCGAGGCGTCGATGCGCATGCCGCCGCTGATCGCCGGCCTCGTGTCCATCCCGCTCACGTACTGGGCCGGGCACCGGCTCGTCGGCCGCAACGCGGCGTTGTGGGCGTCGATGTTCCTCGCCCTCTCGCCCGTGCACGTCTGGTACTCGGGGGAAGCGCGCCTCTACGCGCCCATGGTCGCATGCGCGCTCGTCGCCGTCGGCACCTTCGATCGGATCCTCGATCCGACCCTGCCGCGCCGTCGCTGGCTGTGGTGGGTGCACCTCGCGAACGTCGCGGTGATGCTCTCGCTGCACTACTACCTCGCGGTGCTGGTCGTCCTGCTGGCGGTAGCGGCCCCGCTGCTGCGCGGCTTCGACCGTACGGCGGTCGCCATCACGCTGTGGCACGGCGTCGGGCTGCTGCTGCTCGGCGCATTCGCAGCCGCGAAGATCGCGATCGGCGAGCTGGCGACCGACCAGGACTACCTCCGCGCCATGACCGCGAAGGAGCTGTACCTGTTCGTGTTCGACTGGTGCTGGACGGGGCACACGCTGCTCGCGGTCGACAACCTGCTCGACGACCTGGCCGCGTGGTCGCAGGAGGCGATCGGGATCGTGCTGATCGCAGTGGGCGTCGTCCAGCTCGTGAAGGCTCGCCGAGCTCAGCCGGCGGGGCTGCTCGTTCCAGCGTTCGCGCTCGCGATCCCGACCTTCCTGTGGGGCGCTGCTCTCGTCGGCCTCGACAAGACGTACATCGAACGCAGTGCGCTGCCGTCGCTGCCGTTCGTCTACCTTCTCGCCGGCTGCGGACTCGCGAACCTGCCTTCGACGGCGCGCCGCACGGTCGGCGGCGCCGTGCTCCTCCTCTGCATCGCATCCCTCATCGCGCTGCACGCGTTCCACCAGGAGCACTGGACGGTCTACAAGCCGCACCCCGACTGGCGATCCGCCACCGCGTACCTGTCGCGCGAGATCGACCACGACGGCGCCGGGCGCGCGGTCTTCACGTCGACTCCGAATCCACGATCGCTGTCGTACTACGACGACCGCATCCAGCACGTGCAGAACCTGACTTCGCCCGAGACCCCGGAGGCCGTCGGCGAGAAGGTCCGCAAGAGGCTCGGCCGGACCATCGGCGACTACGCCGAGGGCGTCTTCCGCGAGTTCGTCGCGCACGACGCCCGCCTGCTCGCGAATGCGAAGATGCTCGTGCACCGGAGCGCCAGCGACCCGGACCGGCTACGTGCGCTCGCGCCGATGCCCGACGGCATCTGCTATCTCGTGCGCGACCACTGGCACCCGAACCCGGCCGTCGACCACACGATCGAGGACCTTCTCGTGAACCCGCGGGTGCAGGTGCTCGAGAGCAGACACTTCGTCGCGGTCTCCGTGCACAAGGTGAGGCTCTTGCCGTGACCGACGGCCCGACCGGCGCCATCGATCCCGAGCTGTCGGTCGTCGTCGCGTGCTATCAGGAGGAACGGCACCTCCGGGACTCGGTTCGCGAGCTGACGACCACGCTCACCGCTCTCGGCCGCGCGTTCGAGCTGATCTTCGTCGAGGATGCGAGCGAGGACGGCACCGCGTCGGTCGTGCGCGACATCGTGGCGGAGCGACCGGAAGCACGCGCGATCTTCCACTCCGCGAACGTCGGCCGCGGGGGCACGGTGACCGAGGGCTTCCTCGCCGCGCGCGGCCGGGTCGTCGGCTTCCTCGACATCGACCTCGAAGTGCACTGCCGCCACCTGCCGGCGCTCCTCGCGGCGATCGACGCGGGCGCCGACGGGGCCACGGCGTTCCGTCACTACCGGGCGAGCCTGTGGCCGCCACACCTGCTGCGCGAACTGCTCAGCAAGGGCTACCGGTGGCTGTTCCGCCGCATGTTCGACGTGCCGTTCCACGACCCGGAAGCAGGGTTCAAGTTCTTCGTCCGCGAGAGGATCGTGCCCGTCGTCCGCACGACGCAGGACCGCGGCTGGTTCTGGGACAGCGAGATCATGGTGCTCGCCCACCGAGCCGGCCTCCGCGTCGTGGAGGTGCCGTGCCCGTTCGAGCGACGCACCGACAAGAAGTCGACCGTGCGTCTGTTCCGCGACGTGTGGCGCTACCTCGTCGCGATGCGTGCGTTCCGCGCACGGCTGCGCGCCGGGCGCTGACCGTCACTCGGCGAACAACTGCACATCGAGCTGCAGCGACAGCCCGACCAGGTCCTCGAGGACACGCGGCTCGATCGCGAAGCCGCCCATCCGCTCCACGCAGCCGCGCAGCTGCACGGTCACGCCCGCCCACGTGACGCCCCGCATCGCAGCGACATCGCGCCAGCCGCTGCGTGCGCGCAGCAGCGCGAGGAGCTCCGCGACCTTCTCCTCCGGCCAGTGGAAGCCGCGCGGCAGCACCTCGTGGATCCACAAGCCTTCGTCACGCACGTGCCGGCCGTGCGGGCCGGACTCGCCTTTCGCGAACGCACGCGTCGGCGCGAGGTCGAGTGCACGCGTGATGCGATCGGGCGGGACGTCGTCGAGCACGAGACGCAGGCCGACGACCGCACCCGGCACGACGGTGAGCTCGCGTTCGTCCCAGCGCTCCCCCGTGCGGCGCCACTGCACCTCGAGGAAGAACGAATCCGGCTGCAGCCGGTAGCTCGTCACGCCGCGGTCGCCGTCCTGGTGCACGCGTCCCGGCGACGCGTGGCCCCACGCCGGCTGGCGCTCGACGAGGGCGCGCACGAGGTCGTTGTTGCTGCAGCGCAGCCGCGACAGCGGCAGGTTCGGCAGCGCCCCGGCGGTCACTTCACGCCTCCGTCGCCGAGCCGCCCGCAGCACCCGGCAACGGCCCTTGCACGTCGTCCGTCAGGATCTCCTCGACGTCGAGCACGGCGCAGGTGCAGGGCACCTGCAGCAGCGACGACAGCGACGGGGAGGTGCGCCCTTCGTCGCCGGAGATCCACTCCTTCACGTACGTCCCGTGCTGGCACGACACGCGCAGTTCGAGGGAGTCGGGCGTGAGCGCGCGGAGGTCGAGAATGCGGACGTCGCGGATGCGATCGAGATCGGCCCGGCGATGCGAGACGCGTTGCGGCGTGCGCTGCACGATCGTGCCCGCGAACGTCGACGCCGCGGCGAGTGCCTCCGGCGTCGGCGCCGCGGAGCACGCGACTTCGGCGCGGTAGATCTTGTCGAAGTTGGTCTGCTTCCAGTAGACGACGCGCTCGCGCGTCACGCGCACGAACGGCGCGAGTTCGATGGCGCCTTCGGAGCGGGCGACGATGTCCTGCCGCAGCGCCTCGAGGTCGAGGTCCGGGCGCCGGGCGCCGACGACCTCGAACACGAACGGCCGGCCGCGGCCCAGCATCAGCACGTCGATGTCCTCGCGCCCCGCGCCGTGGAAGCTGCCTGCCTTCGCCTGCATCTGCGGCAGCACGCGGCGGGCGATGATCTCCTGCACCGACTCCTTCGTCAGCTTGCCGAAGCCATCGCACTGCGGGCAGTCCTTGCGACGCCGCCGATCGCCCTTGCAGCGCGGGCAGTAGAAGACCGTCTGCGGCAGTCCGCGGCGCAGCTTGCGGTAGCGCGACTCGAGCCAGACGTCGGTGCGCGGGGTCGGGAACGAGAGATCGGTCGGCAGCGGCTCTGCCATGGGGCGGGCAAGTGTGCCCCTCGTTCGACCGGAGGCAAGCGCCGCGAGCCGCGCGGGGTCAGCTGGTCGCCGGCGCCGGGGCGGCCTGTCGGTTCTGCTTGCGCAGCGTCGAGTTCTTGCGTTCCGTCCGGCGCTCGAGGAAACGGCCCAGCAGGCCGAAGAACTCGCGCACGTCGATCGGCACCTGCAGGAACGAGTGGATGTTGCACTTGCTCTTCTCGACGGCCATGTCGCGCACGTTGCGCGGCGCCGTCAGGACGAACAGCTCGCTGCTCGTGTCGAACGAGCGCAGGTGGTGCAACAGCTTGACGGTGTCCTTCTCACGCGGATCGACGCCGAGGAAGACGCAGTCGAAGGCCTTGCCGCGCGCTTCATTGATGCCCGCGTAACCCGTGCCGACGGTCACGTGGAACTCGGGGAACTGCTGCAGACCGACCTTCACCTGGTCGCGCACCAGAGGATCCTTCTCGACGAGCAACACTTCCATGGCGGAGCCTGCTATCGGCACCTCCGGGGTCCGCCGCGCACGTTCTCGCGGTCGCGGCGATGGCATCGGGCGCTTGACCTGCTCCCTGCCGTGCAGTGTCGTGCCCGCGCCCATGAACTTCCTCGCCGGCGTCGACGAAGCAGGACTCGGTCCGATCCTCGGACCGCTGGTCGTCGCCGGCGTCGCGATGACCGGTCCCGAGGGCACCGATCCGTGGAAGGCACTCGCGCGTCACGTCGCGAAGACGAAGCACACGAAGGGCAAGGTGCGCGTCGCGGACAGCAAGCAGGTGAACCAGGGTCCACACGGCGCCTGCCGGCTCGAAGAGACCGCGCTCGTCTTCTGGACCGCCATGCACGGCGAGCTTCCCGCCTCGCTCGAGGAGCTGCTCGGGAGGATCGGCGTCGACGTCGCGCACCTGCGCCGCTGCCCCTGGTACGAGGACCTCGCACTCTGTCTGCCGCGCGCTGCCGACGCCGGATTCGTGCAACTGCACGGCGCCCTCGTGCGACGCGCGCTCGACAAGGCCGGCATCGCACTCGTCGACCTGGCTCTCCGCCCCGTGGACGTCGAAGAGTGGAACGACCTCATCGCCGACACCGACAACAAGAGTCGAGCGCACTTCCGCGCCTACTCCGAAGTGATCGCGCGCCTGCTGGCCCACGCTCCGGCACGATTCGAGCCGGGAGCCCACGGCCACCTCGTCGCCGACCGCTGCGGGGGTCGCATGCACTACGCCGGCGACCTCGCCCGGCTGTGTCCAGGAGCGACGGTCACCACGGTCACCGAGACGCCGGAAGTGTCGTCCTACCGCCTGCACCGCCCCGGCGGCGAGGTCGCGATCACGTTCGCGGAACGCGGCGAGAGCCGCTCCTTCCCGACCGCGCTCGCGAGCTGCTTCGCGAAATACCTGCGCGAACTGATGGTCGAGGCGATGAACCGATGGTTCTGCGCCCGCGTGCCGGGACTGCAGCCGACCGCCGGCTACTACACCGACGGCCATCGCTTCCTCGACGACGTCGAGCCGCTCCTGCGCGATGCTTCGTTGCCGCGCGGGCGACTCGTGCGCGTGCGCTGAGCCCCGGCGCCCGCGGTTCAGCTCTCGACGAACCCGGAGTCGTCGAGGAGGTCGCCGCCCGAGGCGGCGGCCACCGCGAGCTGGTCGCAGCGTTCGTTCTCGGGATCCCCGGTGTGGCCGCGCACCCACTTCCACGTCACGTCGTGCGGCTCGAGCGCGCGCAGCAGCCGCACCCACAGATCCTGGTTCTTCACCGGCTGCTTGTTCGCGGTCTTCCACCCGCGCTTCTGCCAGCCATCGATCCAGTTCTTCGTGAAGGCGTGCACGACGTACTGCGAGTCGGACCACGCCGTCACCGCGCACGGACGCTTCAATGACTCGAAGCCGACGATCGCGCCGAGCAGCTCCATGCGGTTGTTGGTCGTGCGACGGTAGCCGGCCGACAGCTCCTTCCGGTGCCCGCCCGCGAGCAGCACCGTGCCGTACCCACCGGGGCCGGGATTGCCGAGGCACGCACCGTCGCTGTAGATCGTGACCACGGTCGCCGTCATGGCTCCGGAATACCGGGCCGATGCGCCGCGGACAACGTCGCGGCGAATCGCTCGAGCTCCGGCCACAGTTCGTCGAAGTCCGCGGCGAATGCCGCGCGCTCCCGCCGCAGGATCTCGCCGCCCGCGGCGAGCGGCGTCGGGCGTGCGACGCGGCCCGCCATGCGCTCGAGCACGGCGTCGATGCCCGCGAGCGTCGAGTACTCGAAGAGCCAGCGTTCGCGCCGCATCCACGGCAGCACGCTCCGCAGACGCGGCGGCAGGTGCGCTTCGTTTCGCGCCAGCAGATCGTGCACGTCGTCGACGAACTGCGTCAGCGGACGGCCATCGCCGAAGCGATCCCAACCGCTCGCGAGGAAGTGGTCGAAGTACACGTCGACGAGCACTCCGGCGAAGCGACGGAACGGCGGCTCGAACCGACCGCGGGCGCGGCGCACCACCGTGTGCGCGTCGACGAAGCGGTCGATCGCCCGGTGCTGCTCGATTCCGGCGCGCACGTCGTCGTGCAGCAGCGCCGTGTCGACGCCGCGAACGAAGTCGCCGGCGAGATTGCCGACCCGCACGAGCGGGGCAGCGGGCGCGAGTCGCAGGTGTGCCAGCCAGTTCACGCCGGCAGCATCCGCCGCAGTGCACGGCGCGCCAACGTGCGACCCGGAAACGCGAACGGGCGCCCGCGGCGCCCGTTCACGATGCCGGCGAGCCGGCACACGCGCTCGTCAGAACAGGTTGCAGAGCGAACGGACGCCGTTGCTCAGCACGCCGCCGAACGCGTTCTGGCCGTTCGGCAGGCTGTTCGGCGCGAAGAGCGACAGCGCCTGCGAGTAGAAGCTCACGCCGGGAGCCAGCGGCTGCGGGATCGACAGCGTCGCCGTCGCGGTCGGCGCCGTGCCCGACATCGGGACCGTCACGTCCAGCGACAGGATGTTCAGGTTGCAGCCGGGCATGCCGAGGAAGCCCATGTCCAGGCCGCCCGGGAACGGGGCGACGCTGAACATCAGCAGCGTGATGCCTACGCCGAACGGCGGAACGACGTCGACGACGTTCGTCGCCGTGTAGGTGACCGGCACGGTCGGACCGCCGAGCGTGAACACCGGGTCCGGCGACGCCGACAGCGCGAGCGGCTGCAGGACAGTGTCCGGCGAGGTGATTGCAGGCGTTCCCGTCGCGAGGCTGATCGAGCCAGGGTCGTTGGAGGGGCCGGCCGGCGAGTAACCCACGACCGTGCCGCCGAACGGCGTCGTCGCGGTCATCAGGTCCCACACGATCAGGACCTCACCGGTGTTGAGGTTCAACTGGAACTGGAAGCGGTCCGTGTCCTGCGTCGTGAAGTAGCGGACGAGGTCGATGTAGGAGACGACGAGCAGCGTGCCGCCGACCGTCGGAACCTCTTCCCAGCTGATCGAGCCGGTGACACCCGGGTCGTAGTCCGCGTTGCTGCGGAAGCTCGGCACGAACGCGTTGAGGAGTTCGTACACCGAGCCGTAGGCCCAGACCGGATTCGAGCCGGACGGGCCCATGTTCACGAAGCCGTTCGAGCACACCGACACCGTCGGCACGGCGCCGCTGATGGTCGGGAAGGCGAGCGACGGGGTGATGTCCGCTTCGCTGTCGTCCGTGAGGAACAGCTGGTTCGCGCCGCCGGTGGGAGCGATCCACGCGCCGCCGCCCCACGTCACGAGGTAGCCGGTGACGAGCGGGTTGAAGCGCACCGAGTTGCCGGTGAGGCCGGCGGACGACGACGGGCCGTCGGGGAAGTACTCGTAGATGGCCTGCGACGCGGACACGTAGTCGTAGCAGCCGCTGCCGTACGGATCGTTGCGGGCGCCCGCGCAGATCAGGTTCGACGTGAAGCCGCCGATGCCGTTCGGCGAGAAGCGCACCGTCGTGCCGGCGAGGTCGAACGGATTGCCGAAGAACGGATCGAACGTCTGGTAGAGCAGGCCGAGCGTGCCGGAGTCGGCATTGCCGCTGAGATCGCTCTCCGGCGTGGCGAACGAACCGACGCCACCGCCGATGGACACGCCGACGATGTACGGAGTGCTGCCCGCCAGCGCAGTCGCCGAGTCGTACGAGACGTCGATCTCGCCCGACGCGTAGAGCGTGCAGCTGATGTTGAACGAGCCGGTCGGGCTGCCGCCCGAGTAGAGCCACACGTCGACCCACGTGACCCTGCACTGGCCGGGCACCGACTGGTCGATGGCAACCTGCCACGCGCTGTTCGTGCCGAAGTCGAGGTCGCTGCCGAACGCCGCGATGCGCGGCGAGGCGATCGAGCTGAAGCCGCGCAGCTCGTCGAGGTAGGTGATGCCGTAGTCGGTCGGCTGCAGCAACCCGTAGTTGCCGTCGGTCAGGTAGATCTCGCCGTTCGACGAGACGTAGATGCGGTCGATGGTCCGCGGGGCTCCCGCCATCGGGAACACGAAGCCGAGCGGGACCGACGGCACGGTCAGGCCTTCGTCCGACACCGTGTAGAAGGATGTCGTCGGCAGCAGCGTTGCAGCAGCGCCGGAGGGAGCTCCGAGACACTGCGCCGCGGCTGCGGACGCGAGGAGAGACGCCACGAGCACACTGGGGGCATGGAAAGACACAGGAACCTCCGTTTGGAGACGAGTCATGGACACCGGTCGCAACTGGGAACGAGGGCGCGCCGGTGGTGGTCGGGAACCTACTCCAACCGCGCAAGCGCGTCGACTCCGCTTGTCGGTGACGGATTTGTCCCACCGCGCGCGCGGAAGCACACGCGTGCCTCGGTCGCAGGCCGTGCCTACACTCCCCGCCCGCCGATGAGCACCGAACTGCCCACGAAGTACGACCCGCAGACCCTGGAGCCGGCCGTGACGGCGCGATGGCTCGACCACAAGGCGTTCGCCGCGCTGCCTGACGGCCGTGCGAATCGCTACGTCGTGATGATGCCGCTGCCGAACGTCACCGGCGCCCTCCACATGGGGCACGCGATGGACAACGTCATGCAGGACCTGCTCATCCGCTGGCACCGCATGCAGGGTGACAACACCCTGTGGCAGGCCGGCACCGACCACGCCGGCATCGCGACGCAGGCCGTCGTCGAGAAGCGCCTGAAGGAGATCGAGAACAAGACGCGCCACGACGTCGGCCGCGCGGGTCTGGTGCAACGCATCCACGACTGGGCGGCCCAGAGCAAGAAACGCATCGTCGGCCAGCAGCAGGCCATGGGCTGCTCGTGCGACTGGGACCGCGCCCGCTTCACGATGGACGACGTCTGCGCCCGCTCCGTGCGCCACACGTTCTTCGCGATGTTCAAGGACGGCCTGATCTTCCGCGGCAACCGCCTCGTGAACTGGGACTGCGCGCTGCAGACCGCCGTCGCCGACGACGAGCTCTACAAGGCGACGGTGCAGGGCAAGTTCCACTACCTGCGCTACCCCGTGGTCGCTGCGGCGGCGGGCGAACCACAGCACGTGGTCGTCGCGACCACCCGCCCCGAGACGATGCTCGGCGACACAGCGGTGGCCGTGCATCCCGAGCCGACCAAGGCGCTGCGTGCGGCCGTCGAGGCGCAGCGTCGCACGGTCGCCGACGCCCCGGCGAAGGAGCGCGCGGACGCGGAGCGCGAACTCGAACGGCTCGAGCAGCGCCTCCGCGACCTGCTGCCGACGCTCGAACGGATCGCGCAGATGGCGAAGGCGGGCCGCAAGGTGAAGCTGCCGCTCGTGGATCGAGAGATCCCGATCGTGCTCGACGCATGGGCCGACCCGTCGCTCGGCACCGGCTGCGTGAAGATCACGCCGGCGCACGACCCCAACGACTACCAGGTGTGGCAGCGCCACCCGCAGATCGGCGCGGTCAACGTGCTGAACCCGGACGGCACGATCAGCGACCAGGGCGGCCCGTACCGCGGCCAGGATCGCTTCGTGGCACGGAAGAACGTGATGGCCGACCTCGAGCGACTGGGGCTCGTCGAACGGATCGAGGACCGCACGATCGAGATCGACCACAGCGATCGCAGCAAGACGATCGTCGAGCCGTACCTGAGCAAACAGTGGTTCGTGCGCATGGGCGACGTCGAGGGCGGCGTCGTGATGGGCCGCGGCACGAACAAGGAGTTCCGCAGCGCCGGCTTGGCGCAGGCGGCGCTCGACGCGTCGGCCGGCACACTGCCGCCGTTCGCCGACGGCAGCGCGCGAAAGGCGGTCGCGTTCCATCCCGATCCCGAGCGCTACCGGAAGATGTACGACCAGTGGCTCGCCGAGAAGCGCGACTGGTGCATCAGCCGCCAGCTCTGGTGGGGTCACCGCATTCCGGTGTGGCGCGGTGACATGGCGACCAACCGCCTGTTGATGCTCGAGCCCATGCTCGGCTCGCAGCTCGCACGCAACGACGTCGCCGCATGGGTGCTGCTGCCGGACGGCACACGCCTGTCGCCGAAGGACGCGTTCGCGCAGTGCAAGGGCCCGGGCGCGCCGACGTCCGTCGAAGTGCAGGTCTGCTTCCTCGATGCGAAGAACGACGAGATGCTCGGCGCGATCCTCCAGGGCGCCGGACTGCAGCTCGATCCCGACGTGCTCGACACGTGGTTCAGCAGCGCGCTGTGGCCGCACAGCACGCTCGGCTGGCCCGACCCGCAGACGGCGAAGGTCGACCCCGGCCAGACCTCGCTCGCCGCGAACGGCATCACGCCCGACGCGCTGTCGTACTGGTACCCGGGTTCGTGCCTCGTCACGGGCCGCGACATCATCACCCTGTGGGTCGCGCGCATGGTGATGACGGGCCTCTACAACCTCGGCGACGTGCCGTTCACCAGCGTGTTCCTGCACGCGACCATCCTCGACGGCAAGGGCGAGCGGATGAGCAAGAGCAAGGGCAACGGCATCGACCCGCTCGACATCATCCAGCGCTACGGCGCCGATGCGCTGCGCTACGTCGTGTGCGAACTGCAGACGGGCACGCAGGACATCCGGCTGCCGGTGCAGGCGATCTCCCCGTTCACGAAGCCCGGCGAACCCGAGCAGCTCGTCGATCTGGCGACCGCGAAGCCGGGCCCCTACCTCGGCACCTTCCTCGATCCCGCGACGAAGCAACCGATGGACCTCATCGGCCAGTACACGGCCGAGGGCATCACGCCGGCGAAGGCGACCAGCGAACGCTTCGCCGTCGGCGGCAACTTCTGCAACAAGCTCTTCAACGCGGCGCGCTTCGCGTTCCTGAACCTCGAAGGCACCGCTTTCCGACCGCTCGAAGTCGGCAAGCTGCCGATCGAGGACCGCTGGATCCTGTCGCGCCTGCAGGCGGCGATCGCCTCGGTGCAGAAGAGCCTCGAGGCGTACAACCCGTCGGCGGCCATCGGGACGGCGCGCGACTTCTTCTGGAACGAACTCTGCGACTGGTACCTCGAGATGGTGAAGCCGCGCTTCAAGGACGGCGCCGATGCCGCGGGGCGCGCCGACGCACAGCAGGTGCTGGCGGCGGTGATGGACCAGACGCTGCGGCTGCTGCACCCGTTCGTGCCGTTCCTCACCGAGACGCTGTGGACGAAGCTGAACGAACTCGCTCCGCGGCGCGGCGTGGTGACGGAGTTCGTGCCGAGCGCGATGCTGGTGCAGGCGAAGTGGCCCACGGGTGACGCGCGCTGGCCCGCCCCGTCGATCGAGCGCGACATCGCGTCGATGCGAGACTGGTGCGTCGCGATCCGCGAGACCCGGGCGCGCTACCAGGTGCCGCCGCGCGATCGCCTCGTAGCCCGCTTCTCGGCGGCTGGCGACGCCGCGACGACGCTGCGAGCCACCGCGTCCCTGCTCGCGCACATGAGCGGCCTCGCCGAGATCACCATCGACACGAACGCCGAGCGCACGCCGGACAGCGCGACCGTCGTGCTCGGTGCCTGCAAGGCGTTCCTGCTCGGCGTCGTCGACCTCGCCAAGGAGAAGGCCAGGCTCGACAAGGAAGCCGAGAAGCTGCGCTCCCAGATCGCCGGCATCGAGAAGAAGCTGGGCAACGAGGGCTTCGTCGCGAAGGCCCCGCCCGCCGTCATCGAGAAGGAGCGCGCTGCGCTGGCGGCGCTGCAAGCGCAGCTCGCCGGTGTCGAGCAGAGTCTTCGCGACCTCGCCTGATCCGGCGGACGGCGCCGTTCAGCGGATCTTGTCGTCGTAGAGCGAGGCGAGGTCCTGCAGCCGCGCGCCCTTCTCGTCGCAGACCGCGAACTGGTCCGCGTAGAGGCCCGCCGAGCCGAACTGGCCGCTCTTGTCGATCCCGTAGAACTTCACCTGGAAGGCGGGCCGCCCCTGGTCGTCGAGCAGTCGCTTCACCTTGGTCAGTCGCACCACGCGTTTCACGGCCTCCATGCACGCATCCGTCGGCGACTTGCCGAGCGCCATCTGGTGCACGACGAATGCGCCGCCGTTCGACAGGATGCACGCTTCGCCGCGGCCCGTCGAACCGCCGGTGCCGACGTCGTTGTCGCAGTAGTTGCCGCAGCCGAGCAGCGGCGAGTCGCCGACGCGCCCCGGGATCTTGAACGCGAGGCCCGACGTGGTCGTGCACGAACCGACGTCGCCGTTCGCGGCGACCGCGCCCAGGTGGATCGTGCCGGTCTTGTGTGCGTACTTCTTGAACCACTCCTTGCCGTGCTCGCCGTTCTCCTCCGGCGACACCCACTTGTCGATCGACGACCGCTTCTCGCGCCACTCGATCCACTTCTGCCGCGACTTCTCCGTGAGCAGGTTCTCGGCGACGAAGCCGTGCGCGAGGGCAAACCGCAGCGCTCCCTCGCCGACGAGCAGCACGTGGTCGGTGTGGCGCATCACCTTCAGCGCCACCTGCGCCGGGTTCTTGATGCTCTGCAGCGCGCCCACCGCGCCGCCGAGACCCGACGGACCGTCCATCACGCATGCATCGAGTTCGACGACGCCCTCCTCGTTCGGCAGGCCGCCGAGACCGACGCTGTCGTCCTCGGGATCGTTCTCGACGAGTTCGACTCCGGCGACCGCGGCGTCGACCGGGCGCCATCCCTCGTTCATGCGCTGCACGGCCAGTTCGACCGCCTTCACGCCGTTCTCGCTCGCGATCGCGACGGGAGAACGCAGTCGCCGCGGAGCGACGAACGCAGGTGCGACGAACGCGCCGGCTGCCGCCGACTGGAGGAAACGACGCCGGGAGAAGTCGCTCATCCGGGCGAAGCTACACCGCCGACGCCCGCCGATCACCGTTGTCGGGAACGTCGCCGCGCGATTGAACCGCCGGCAGTCGGCGCCGTTGCGCGCCCCCATGCACTCGCTCCCGACCATCGCGTTCGCGGCGTTCGTGGCCGCCCCGCCCCTCGTCGCCCAGGCTCCGTCGATCCGGAAGGACCCGCCGCAGGAACGGGCTCCGGCGTCGCCGGTGAAGCCCGTGCTCGCGCTCGGCGATGCGGGGATGGCGCGCGCTGCGCTCGCCAGGACGAAGCCGAAGGCCGCGGCGGCGATCCTGCTCGGCGTCGAGTGGCTCGTCGCGCACCAGAACAAGGATGGCCGCTGGGACTCCGACGGATTCGTGGCGCACGACGGCGACTCGCCGAGCGGCGGCCCCGGCAACCCGACGCAGGATGTCGCGGTCACGGGACTCGCGGTCCTCGCCCTCGCCCGCGAAGGTCGCGCGCCGGCCGACGACCCCCGGCGCGAGCCGCTGCTCCGTGCGGTGCACTGGCTCGTCGAGCAGCAGGAGGACAACGGGAGGCTCGGCCCGGCCACCGTGCACGACTTCGTGTACGGCCACGCGATCGGCGCGTTCGCACTGTGCGCGGCGGTCGCGGCCACCGACAGCGACGAAGCGCGCGGTGCGGCGCAGAACGCACTCGCGCACCTCGAGGCGCACCGCAACCCGTTCGGGGTGTGGCGCTACCAGCCCCGCGACAACGACAACGACTCCTCGGTCACGACGTGGGCCACGATGGCCTTGCTCGCCGGCGCGGAGGTCGGGATCGCGCCGCCGGCCCGCGCGCTGCAGCAGGTCGCCACGTGGTTCGACCTGGTCACCGACGAAGGCGGTCGCGCGGGCTACACGAAGCGCGGCGAGGCGAGTTCGCGCCAGGTGCGGACCGCGGGCCAGTTCCCGCCCGACCGCGGCGAAGCGATGACCGCGGCCGCACTGTGGTGTCGTTCGGCCCTCGGGCAGAACGCGACCGGCAACCCGGTGATCGCGGCCGGCGCGAAGCTGCTCCTCGGCAAGCCCCCCAGGTGGGATCCGGCCAGCGGCGACGTCGACTACTGCTACTGGCTGTTCGGTACGGAGGCGATGCGACGCCTCGGCGGCGCGGACCGCGACGCGTGGAACGACGAGCTGCTCGCGGCCATCCTGCCGGGCCAACGCACCGACGCGACAGCAGCGGGCTCCTGGGATCCGGTCGATCCGTGGGGCGGCGACGGTGGACGTCTGTACTCGACTGCGCTCGCTGTCATGGCCCTGCAGGGCCTCTACGCCTTGAACGACACGAGCAAGGCGGACGCCGAGCCCAGGTGATCCTGGCTCCGCGCGCGAACGCACCTACGCTGCGGCGGTGATCCCCGACCTGCGCGCGGACTTGCAGAGGCTCTTCGGCCACGCGGCGTTCCGCGGCCCGCAGGAGCAGGTGGTGCGGCACTTCCTCGGCGGCGGCTCGGCACTCGTCCTGATGGCGACCGGCGAGGGCAAGTCCCTCTGCTACCAGCTGCCGGCGTTCACGGGCGACGGACTCACGATCGTGGTGTCGCCGCTGATCGCGTTGATGGACGACCAGGTCGCCGCGCTGCAGAAGCGCTCGCTGTCCGCGACGTGCATCCACAGCATGGTCGAGCGCGGTGAACGCGAACGCCGCCTCGCGCGCGCCGTGGCCGGCGACGTACGACTGCTCTACGTGACGCCGGAGCGCTTCCGCGTCGACGGGTTCCTCGCTTCGCTGCGAACGGCTCGCACCGCGCGCTTCGTCGTCGACGAAGCGCACTGCGTCAGCCACTGGGGTCACGACTTCCGCCCCGACTACCTGCGGCTCGGCGAAGTGCGGCACGAACTCGGCGATCCGCCGTGCCTCGCTCTCACCGCAACCGCGACGCCGGACGCGCAGCGCGACATCCGGTCGGTGCTCGGGCTCGACGACGCGCCGCTGTTCCACACCGGGATCGCGCGCGACAACCTGTTCCTGTCGGTCGCACAGTGCGACGACGACGAGGGCAAGCGCGCGCGACTCGGAGAAGTCCTCGGGAGGACCGGCGGCCCGGCGATCGTCTACTGCGCCCTGATCAAGGACCTGCTCCACCTGGAAAGCGAACTGCAGCGCCGCGGCATGCGGCCGCTCGTCTACCACGGCGGACTGTCGGCGCACGAACGCCGCACGCAGCAGCGCGTGTTCCAGGACAGCGGCGACGCCCTGATGCTCGCGACGAACGCGTTCGGCATGGGCGTCGACAAGGCCGACATCCGCGCGATCGTGCACTGGCAGATCCCGCGCACCCTCGAGGCGTACTACCAGGAGATCGGTCGCGCCGGGCGCGACGGGCAGGGATCGTTCTGCGAACTGCTCTACCGCGAGGACGACGTCTCGATCCAGCGCGACTTCACCGAGTGGGCGAATCCGACCGCGGACTTCGCGGCGGCGATCGTGCACCACATGGCCGCCCTCGGCGACCGCCTGCACGCACTCGACGTGGAGACACTGCGCGAGACCTTCCTGACGAAGAACCGCCACGACGGCCGCGTCGAGACGGTGCTGCGGCTGCTGGCCAGCGCCGGGTGCACGAACGGCGAGCCCGGTCACGACCTCGTGCTCGTGCGCGAACCCGACGAGGACGAACTGCGCGAGTGGCTGCCCGACGACAAACGCAGACGCGACCTGATGGGACTGCTCCGCATGGTGCGTTACGCGACCGAGAATGCGTGCAGGAAGCTGACGATCCACCAGCACTTCGGCTTCGACGACGTGCCCGCGAACTGCGGCTCGTGCGACGTGTGCGCCGACGCCGCACGCTGGCGGGATGCGCGCATGCCGCCGGCTCGCGCACTGTCCTTCGCGCGAGCAGCGGTCGGCGCCGATCCGGCGCCCGTACAGAGGGGCGAGTGGATCGACGTCGACGGCCTCGGTCCCTGCTGCGTCGTACGCGTGCACCGCCGAGGCCGCTCCTGGCGCGCCGACGTCGAAGCGGCGAGGGACCTCACGACCCGCTCGATCGAGCTGCGCCGCCGCACGTGGCGCCGCGTCGATCGGTGATCCGGGGTCACCGACCGATGCCCGCGAGCCATGCGTCGCGCCGGGCACGGCACAAGCGCACGTGCGCCTCCACGTCCAGCGGCCGCACCCAGTCGTGACCGATGCGCGCCCAGTCCGGGTCGTTCGGATCGACTCCGATCTCCCGCACGGCGTCCGCGACGGTGACGAAGAACTGCCGCCGGTACGGCAGCAGGAAGCCGCCGTCGCGACCGCGGTCCTCAGCAGCCTCGCCGTACGTCGCGAACCAGCGGTTCACGAAAGCGCCCATGCGATCCGTGTGCACGGGCACCGCGAGCAGTTCCGGCAAGGATCGGGTGACGAGAGTGCGCCAGTCGTCGAAGCCCCGCTCCGCGGCGATCACGTCGAGCGCCTCGGCGCGGGCCACCGACGGCTCCGCGCGCACGATCGCTTCGATGTCGTCGTTCGCGAATCTCGGCAGACGGGCGAACCGCACCGCTGCCGCGCGCGCGGCGCGCGGGTCCGGCCCGCCGAGATCGCGCTGCAGGTCGCGCGCCGAACGACGACACCGTTCGACCAGGGCCTCGTCGTCGCTCACCCTTCCGCTCCCGTCGCTTCGATGCCGGGGCACGTGCGCATCACGAGGTCGCGCAGCGCGGCATCGGTCCTGATCTCGGGCCAGAACGGCCACGTGCGGCAGCGCGCCGGTCGCACGTCGTAGATCGAACAGCCGGCGGGCGCGCCGTCCTGCAGGAAGACGCAGCGGTTGCCGAAGCCGTCCTTCAGGCGTTGGCCGTCCTGCTGCAGGTAGCGGCTCGCGAACGCCCGTTCGTCCATGCCGAGCGCGGCCGCGATCGCCGTGCGCTCGGCGGCATCGACGCGCACGAAGCCGCCGGGGATCGCGCAGCAGTTGCCCGAGCGGCGGCAGCGGAAACGGAACGGGAAACCCGCGCGCTCGACCGGTTCGTCCATCGCGGTCACGAACGTCGGC
The DNA here is from genome assembly GCA_016794565.1 of Planctomycetota bacterium. GTDB lineage: Bacteria > Planctomycetota > UBA1135 > UBA1135 > UBA2386 > JAEUHQ01. The sequence goes on from JAEUHQ010000103.1 coordinate 74,623, forward strand.
GGCGGTCGCCGAGCTTCGGCACGCGGCGCTTCGCGGCCTCCTCGAGTTCGCGCTGATGCCGGCGCTGGTCGAGGAACGCGCGGATCTCGGTACGCAATTGCACGGGGTCCTGGAATCGCATCGCCGGATCCTTCGCCATCATCTTCTCGAGGAAGTAGTGCAGCTGCGGCGACAGGTCGAGCGCCCGGATGCGTTCGCCGGACAACGACTCGAGCACCTGCTTGGCGAGCACTTCTTCGCTGGTGCGCCCTTCGAACGGCAGCGATCCGGTCGTCAGGTGGTACAGGGTGGCACCGAGTGCGTAGATGTCGGCGCGCACATCGAGCGCGCCGCTGCCGCGCGCCTGCTCCGGCGCGATGTAGTGCACGGTGCCCGCAGTCGTGTCACCGGACGCACCTCCGCCGCTGTCGATCGCGAACCCGAGGTCGATCAGCACCGCACCGCGCGCCTCGGACCACAGGATGTTCCCCGGCTTCACGTCTCGGTGCACGAGGCCACGCGAGTGCAACGCCTCGAGCGCCCCGGCGACGTCGACGACGACCCGCAGCGCGATCTCCTCGTCGAGGCGACCGCTCTCGGCGAGCACGTCCTGCAGGCAACGCCCCTCGAGCAGTTCCATCGCGAAGAAGATCGTCGCCCCCTCGCGCGCCACGCGCAGTCCCTTCACCACGTTCGGGTGTCCGATCTCCTGCAGCAGCTTCGCTTCGCGCACGAACCGCTCCGTCTGCACCGGATCGGTCGCGAGTTCCGGCCGCAAGACCTTCAGGGCGACGCGGCGACTGTCGATCTTGTCGACGGCGGCGAACACGCGCCCGACACCGCCCTCGCCGATCAGCTCGCCCAGTTCGTAGCGCGACAGGCTCGGTCGCACGCCGCCTTCGGTGCGGACCCATTCGTCCCACTGCGCTTCCGTGCACGCGCCGGACCGCACGAGATGACGTCCGGGCTCACCGGAGGCCAACGCCGCGCGCGCCGCATCCGCGGACAACACGCCGCGGTGCACGAGCTGCGCGAGCAACTTCATCCGCGAATTCACGAGGCTCCAGGAGCGGGCACGCAAGGCACTTCGACGTTTCGTCCGCGACTCGTCAAGTCCGGCGGGCGCACGCCCGAAAAACACCGCAGACAGGATCCGGACGAGGCCACGACTTGAAGCATCCAGGAGCTGCGTTCGTCATCAAGTACTTCGACTTGATCGACGAGTTCATCAAAGTCCGCTGCTGCTCGGAGGACCTGCTGCAGGAGCTGCACGCGACTCCGATCACGAACAAGTCGAACTACCGCCAGCGCGTCGTGCGCTCGTGCGTGCCGACGTTCGAGGCCGAGATACTCGCCGCGGTGCGCAAGATGGACGAGGGCTACGACCTCGAGATCGTCGAGGAGCTGCTCTACCAGATCTGCATCGACGTGAACCCGTCGCTCGAGATCCACCAGGTGAGCATCCCCTCGCCCGGCGGCTCGAAGGCCGCGGTCGAGCCCGAGGACCTGTTCCTGCCGCGCCCGGGCAACGAGTCCGCGCGCCAGAACCTGTTCCGCCGCGTCACGAACCTCGAACGCAGCCTGCGCTCGCAGATCATCGGCCAGGACGATGCGATCCGAGCCCTGGTGCGCGCAGTGAAGAAGGCCGCGGTCGGGCTGAAGCGACCCACGCACCCCGTCGGCACGTTCCTGCTCGTCGGACGGACCGGGACGGGCAAGACGGAACTCGCGAAGGCGGTGGCCCGCAACCTCTTCGACGATCCGTCGGCGATGATCCGCGTCGACTGCAGCGAGTACGCGCTGCCGCACGAGTACGCGAAGCTGATCGGTTCGCCGCCGGGATACATCGGGCACAACGAGGGCGGCTTCCTCACCGAAGCGATCAAGAAGAAGCCGACGAGCGTCGTGCTCTTCGACGAGATCGAGAAGGCGCACTACAAGGTCCACAACCTCCTGCTGCAGCTCCTCGACGAAGGCATCATCACGGACAGCAAGGGCCAGACGGTCTCGTTCCACCAGGCGCTGATCCTGATGACGAGCAACCTCGGCATCGAGAAGATCGACCAGGTGCGCACGCGGATGGGTTTCTCCGCCGCCCACCGGCGGCAGAGCCTCAAGGACGTCGACCTGCGCACGGTCACGTTCGAGGCGCTGCGCGAGTCGTTCCGCCCCGAGTTCGTGAACCGCATCGACGAAGTCGTGATGTTCAATCCGCTGGACGAGAAGGTGTGCCAGCGCATCGCGGGCAACATGCTCCGCGAGGTCGCGGACCTGCTGAAGCGGCGCGGCATCACCGTGACGTTCTCGCCCGGCGTGCGCGTGCTGCTCGCGAAGCAGGGCTTCTCCGAGGAGTTCGGCGCCCGCGAACTGCGCCGCCTCATCAAGCGCCGGATCGAGGATCCCATCACCGAGATGATCCTCGACCACGACCTCGGGCCCGGCAGCGAAGTGACGGTCCGCGTGAAGAGCGGCGACTACGCCTTCGCGTGCAGCGAGCCCGTGCCCGCGGCGCAGCCCGCCTGACCGGCCGAAAGCGGCTCCGCGCACGTTCGCGCGTGACGCACGGCACGGGGGGCTCTACCCTCGCGGCCGAGGGTCCCCGCCTTCGCCACCGCAATGCTCCTGTTCGTCGTCGCCGTCGCCATCTCGCTGGTGGTGTCGTTTCTCTGCTCGATCTCGGAGGCGACGCTGCTGAGTGTCGGCGCGGCACGCATCGAGGGACTCGCCCACTCGGGCAGTCGGGCCGGGCACCTGCTGCGCCGCTTTCGCCGCGAGCCGGACCGGCCGATCGCGGCGATCCTCGTGCTCAACACCGTCGCGAACTCCGGCGGCGCGGCGATCGCGACGGACCAGTTCTCGGTGGCGTTCCCCGGCGTCTCGCCCGCCTGGTTCGCGGCGGCGTTCGTCGTCACCGTGCTCGCGTTCACCGAGATCGTGCCGAAGACGATCGGCGTGATGCACGCGAACGCACTCGCGGTCCCGGTCGCGCTCGGCGTGCAGGCGGTGACCGTACTGCTCGGACCGGTGCTCTTCGTCACGCGACAGATGTCGCGGCTGCTCGCCAAGGAAGGTGCGGTGCACACGACGTCGCTCGAGGAGATCCGGGTCCTCGCGACGGCCGGGCGCAGCCAGGGCGCGTTCGGCGCGATCACCGCCGAGCTGATCGAGAACGCGACTCGCCTGCGCGACACGATGGCGCGCGACGTGATGGTGCCACGCGACCGCGTCGTGTTCCTGTCGGGCAAGGCGTCCACGGAGCAGAACCTGCAGCTCGTCCGCCGCGCCGGCCACAGCCGCTATCCGTACACGCCCGACGGCGAGCTGGACCGCGTGACCGGATTCGTGCTGACGAAGGAACTGCTCTTCTCGCTGCGCGAGACCGTCGAGCCCGACTGGACGGAACTCCAGGTCCCGCTGCTCGTGTTTCCCGAGACCGCGACGCTCAACCACGTGCTCCGACGCTTCCAGCGCGAGAAGCGCCACATGGCGATCGTCGTGGACGAGTACGGCTCGACCCACGGCATCATCACGCTCGAGGACGTGCTCGAGGAGATCGTCGGCGAGATCGAGGACGAACTCGACACCGAAGAGACGCTGATCGTCGACCGTCCCGACGGTTCGCTGCTGTGTCGCGGCTTCGCCGACGTCGAGACGGTCTTCGCGCGACTCGGCATCGCCGGCGTCGAGACGGAGAGCAAGACGCTGTCGGGCTTCCTCGCGGAACGCCTCGGGAGCGTTCCGACCGCGGGATCGGAGGTCGACTGCGAGGGCTTCCGTTTCGAGGTCACGAAAGCGAACAACCGTCGGGCCGAACGCATTCGCGTGACACCGCTCACGAACGGCGACGGCGCGGCCCGCGGAATCGGGAACTGACGCAACAGAGCGCAGATGCGCGCGGCTACAAGTTCGTGACGCCCGGCTCGTCCCGGCCGGGGAACTCACGATGACCACCGTATTCCTCTACTGCGCGGCCATCGGCGGAACCTGCCTCGTTCTCCAGTTCCTGCTGCTCGTGTTCGGAGTCGGCGGCGACACCGACGTCGACGGCGGCCACGGCGCAGGCCACGACCAGGGCGCGTTCCTCAAGTTGTTCTCGCTGCAGACGGTCTCGACGTTCGCGACGTTCTTCGGCCTCGTCGGTCTCGGCACCGACAAGCTCGGCTGGTCGCCGCTGTCCGTCGCCGCCACCGCGACGCTTGCCGGCGGCTCCGCTCTCTGGTTCGTCGCGGGCCTGATGCGCTCGCTCGCGAAGCTGCAGTCGCAGGGCAACGTCGACCTCGCGAACGCGATCGGCCACACCGCGAACGTCTACCTCCGCGTGCCGCCCGCCGGCCACGGCTACGGCCGCGTGCTGATGCAGGTGCAGGGGCGCACCGTCGAATGCCGCGCCATGAGTCGCGGCAACGAGATCCCGACCGGCGCCGCGGTCCGCGTCGTCGCCCACACCGACGGCGACGTGCTCGTCGTCGAACCGGCCGCGTGATCCGCGGCCACCTCGCTCTTCCGTCCGTCCCGACAACCCCGAAGGAGGATTCCATGTACGCACTGCTGCAATCCGGACAACTCACACCGGACTCGATCCTGCTGCTCTCGATCGCCGCGACCGCACTCATCCTGTTCGGCTTCGTGATCCTCGTCGTGAAGCGCTACAAGCGCTGCCCGAGCAACCAGATCCTCGTGATCTACGGCAAGATCGCGTCGGGCCAGTCGGCGCGGTGCCTGCACGGCGGCGGCGCGTTCGTGTGGCCGCTGATCCAGGACTACGCGTTCCTGTCGCTCGATCCGATGCAGATCGAGATCCCTCTGCGCGGCGCGCTCTCGGCGGAGAACATCCGCGTCAACGTGCCATCGGTGTTCACCGTCGCGATCGGCACCGACGCCGCCGTGATGCAGACCGCCGCGATCCGCCTGCTCGGCCTCGAGCCGCGTCAGGTCATGAAGCAGGCCGAGGACATCATCCTGGGGCAGCTTCGCCAGGTGATCGCGTCGATGACCATCGAGGACATCAACAGGAACCGCGACAAGTTCCTCGACAACGTGCAGACCTCGCTGCTGCCCGAGCTCGAGAAGATCGGTCTCGTCCTGATCAACGTGAACATCACCGACATCACGGACGAGTCGGGCTACATCGAGGCGATGGGACGCAAGGCTGCCTCCGAAGCGATCCAGTCCGCGGAGATCGACGTCGCGCAGCAGCAGAAGCGCGGCTCGATCGGCGTCGCCGACGCGAAGCGCGAACAGGACGTGCTGGTCGCCAGCGCGGAGAAGGTGCGTGAGATCGGCACGAAGGAGGCGGAGCGGGAGAAGCTCGTGCGTCTCGCCGAACTCGCCAAGGAGACCGGCATCGGCAAGAGCCGCGCCGAACTCGAACAGCAGAGCGCGATCAAGGACCAGGAACGGCAGATGCGCATCCAGGTCGCCGACGCCGAGGCGCAGGCCGTGTCCGGCGAGAACGTCGCCCGCGCGAAGGTGGTCGACGCCGAGGCCGCACTGAAGGTGCGCCAGGCGGAAGCGTACCAGCTCGCCGAGACGCGGCGGCGCGAAGCGGAGGCCAACGTCCGCGAAGCGCAGTACCTCGCCGAAGCGCGCGCCGCGGCGGCGATGGCCAGCAAGGTGGAGAGCGAGCAGCGCGCCGAACTCGAGGCCGCGGCGAAGGCGCAGAAGGCGAAGCTCATCGTCGACGCCGAGGCGCAGGCCGAACAGGTGCGCCTGCGCGCCCAGGCCGAGGCCGCCGCGACGTTCGCCCGGCTCGAAGCCCAGGCGCGCGGCGAGTACGAGATCCTCGCGAAGAAGGCCGAGGGTCTGCAGCGCATCGTCGAAGGCTGCGGCGGCGCGCAGCAGGCCTTCCAGCTCCTGATGCTCGAGCATCTGCCGCAGATGGCCGAGACCGCCGCGAAGGCGATCGCGAACGTGAAGTTCGACAAGGTCGTCGTGTGGGACGGCGGCGGTCAGAACGGCAAGAACGCGACCGCCGGCTTCCTGCAGGGGCTCGCGGGCAGCCTGCCGCCGATGCTGCAGATGATGAAGGACATCGGCGGCGTCGAGATGCCGCCGTTCTTCGGCAAGCTCACGGGCAGCCCCGACGTCGCGGCGGCAGCGGGCGCCGCGCCGGGCAAGCCGGCCTGAGCGTGCGCACCGTTCACTGACGGCCGCGCCAGGTCAGCCGCACCCCCGACGCGCCGGTCCAGGTGATGCCGACCGGCACGCTCGGCACGAACGTGTCTGGTCGCTCGACCCGGAACGCCCCGGCGCTGCTGCTCGTGATCCCGAGCCGCGTCATCAACTGCCCGCGGAACGTCGTGCCGTCGAGCGTCTTCGCTTCGCGGACGTAGGTGACTCCCTCGATCACGGCGTTCCCGTTGCGGATCCCGACGAGCGTGCAGCCAGGTGCGAGGATCGCGAGGTTGCCCGTGTCCGCCGTCCCCCCGCGAACCTGAACCGAACCGTTGACCTGGATCGTCGGAACGCCGAGCAGTTCGGTCAGCGGCGGATACAGACACGGCACGACCAGCGTGCCGGTGATCGTGCAGTTGTCGAGCGTCAGCGTCTGGCCGAGCAGCAGGTTGACGACCACGATCCCCGACAGCGTCTTGCCGCTCACCGTCGTCGTGCCCGTGTAGGTCGTCACCGGCACCGTCCACCCGACGCCCAGCGTGAACGGCAGGGTGTTCCAGGGCGGAGTCGTGAGCGCGGTGACGCCGTACAGGGTCGCACCCGACTTGTGCACGACCCGGCCCGCGGCCAGCGCGGCGGTCGTGACGAGTTCGAGGTCCCCGCCCATCTGCGCGGGCCGCGCGGCGCTGAACGCCGGCGGCGACGACGTCTCGCCGAAGTACGCGGATCCGACGACGGTCATCTCGTCGGTGAAGGTGCTCTTGTCGGAGAAGCTCAGCAGCGCGTGCGGGAACGGAGCCGCCTCGACGGTCGCGTCGGCCCCGACACGAACGACCGCACCGTACGCGCTGCCGCCGCCGAGCAGGTTCGGGGTCTGTGCCGATCGCACTTGTGCCGCGACGACGACGCCGGGCGTGAGTTCGGCGCGCCGCGACACGTCGGCGATCCCGCCCGACTTCACGATCGCGGCAGCCCACTCGACGCCCGAACGCGCCGCACGCTCGGCCCGTTCGAGATCCTGGCCGTTGCCCTGCACCCGCAGCGACATCTCGGCCGTGGACAGGAGCGCCACGGACAGCGCGCTGAACGTGACCGCCAGGATCAGCACGACCACGAGGATCACGCCGTGTTCGTCTCTTCGCGACCGGTCCATGCCATGGGCATCGGCCAGGAGTGCCCCGCGAGTGCAGTCGGGTCCGCTCATCGACCCTGCCGATACCGAGGCCATGAAGCGCCGGCACCGATGGGCCGCGAACGACTGCTCGGGAGCGACGCTCATCGACCTGATGCTCGTCGTGACGATCCTCGGCATCGTCACGGCGGTGGCCGTACAGACCTTCGACACCGACGAGATGGCCGTCGATGCACTGGCGCGCCAGATCGTCGCCGACATCTACCGTTCGCAGAGCCTCGCCATCCGGACCAACACCGGTGTCGGCGTCGCGTTCGACAAGACGGCGAACACGTCGAAGTTCGTTCTCGCGGACGGTTCGGATCCGGCGACGCAGGAGGCGACGCTCAAAGCGCGCCCCGAAGCCGATGCGGCGGCGGTGGACGAACTCGTCGCCGCGCGCTCCATCGGCAACAAGGCCTACGACGACGGCAGGATCACCGCCGTCGACTTCGGTGGAGCGTCCAAGGTCGTCTTCGCGGCCGACGGCCGCGCCGCCGCGCCGGGTTACGTGCAGGTCGTTCAGGGCGACGCATGGCTCCGGGTCCGCGTCGACGACGTGACGGGTCGGGTGACCATCACCGGCCCCTGATCCGCCCCTCGTTCGGCGACAGCCTCAAGCCCGGCCACAGCAGGCGCCGATGCACGAGCGTCGATCACCATGGATCACCCGATGCGCAAAGTCGAGTCAGCATTCACCCTCGTCGAACTCCTCATCGTGGTCGTGATCCTCGGCATCCTCGCCGCGGTCGCGATCCCGCAGTTCTCCGACAGCACCGAGGAGGCGCGCGCGAGCAACCTCCAGTCGAACCTCGCGGTCATGCGGAACGCGATCGAGTTCTACCGCACGAACCACCGCGGCAAGTATCCGGGCTATCCGTCCGGCGGCGGCGCTCCGACCGCTTCCGACGCCACGAACCAGCTGACGCTCGCGAGCCAGGCCACCGGCGCCACCGCGGCCCCCGGCACGGCGGGCTACGACTACGGGCCCTACATCCGCGAGCAGCTCCCGGAGAACCCGATCAACGGGCTCAACACGATCCTGATCGTCGCCGATGCCGCGGCGTTCCCGGCCGCCGACGACTCGACGGGATGGATCTTCCACCCGAAGACGGGCCGCCTGCGCGCCAACTCGACGGGCACCGCGCCGTCCGGCAAGAACTACTACGACTTCTGAGGCCGTGAACGATCCATGGCCGGCGCCCCCCCAGCGCATCCCCCGGCACCTGCCCGAGGAGGCCGGTGCACCCCGACCGCGCGGCTGAGGCCGTTCGCCGGAGTGCCCGGGCGCGGCCGTGTCGCGTAGCCGCTCCGCCATCGCGATCGACATCGGCGACCGCGCCGTCCGCCTCCTGCAGCTCGAACGCCGCGGCGGCACGCTCCGCGTTCGCGCGGCGGCGGCCGAGGCGCTGGAGCCCGCCGCGACCCCGCCCGACGCGAACGCGCGCCGGGCGCAGGTGGTCGAAGCCGCCCGCCGCGCGCTGCGTCGCGGCGGCTTTCGTGGCGACAGCGCGGTGACCGCCCTGCGCCTCCGCGACATCGCGACGCGCCACGTGCGCATCGCCAACGACGAACTCGAGCGCGCCGGGGACATCATCGCCCAGAAGGTGCAGGATCCGACGAGCGCCGCGACCGAACTCGCCATCTGCCCGATCCCCGTCGCCGAACTCTTCGACCAGGGTGAACGCAAGCGCGAGTTCCTCTGCTGCATCGCCAGGGCCGACGCCATCCGCGCACTCATCGAGACCACCGAGGCAATCGGGCTGGTGCCGGACGCGGTCGACCTCGAGCCCTGCGCGCTCGTGCGACCGTTCGTGCGCTGCTCGCCGGGTGACTCGTTCCTGCACCTCGACATCGGCGACTCGGACACCCGGATCACCGTCGTCCGCGCCGGCAACCCGATCCTGATGCGCATCGTGCGGACGGGCGCTGCCGATCTCTCGGACCTGCTGCGCGAACGACTGCAGATCGACGTGGATCGCATCCTGGAGCCTGCCGACGCCGACACCGCATCCAGCCTCCACTATGCGATCGTCGGCGCACTCGCGGCACCGCTCGAGCGACTGCTCGTGCGAGTGACGGACGGCGTGCGCTACTGCGGCGCTCTCTTCCAGGGCCGCGCGGTCAATCTGATGCGGGTCAGCGGCCGCCCGGCGCGCTGGCCCGGTCTCGTCGCCTACCTCGGGCGGCGCGCGGGAATCACCACCGAACGCGCCGAGCCGTTCGCCGGCATCGAGCCGCCGCCGTCCGTGGGGAACGGCGAAGCGACACTGGCCGGCTTCGACACTGCGCTCGGCCTCGCACTGCGGAGCGTCGCGTCGTGACCACCGACGTCGACTTCCTGCCGGCGAGCTACCGCGGCGGCACCGTGCGGCGCCGCGAACGGAGAGAACGGCTCTGGCTGGCGATACCGGTCGTCGTCGCGTCCATCGCCGTCGACGTGGTGCTGCGCATCCGCGTCGCCGGCGTCCGCGAGATGGCGCGCCTCGCCCGCGAGCATGCGACGTTCGGCACCCGGCTGAACGAGGAGGCTCAGGAGCTCGCGACGAAGGCGGCCACGATCCGCGCCGAGATCGAGTCCCTGGCGAAACCGCTCGATGCGCGCCGCATGACGCGACTCGTCGACGAACTGCTCGCCGATCGCCCCGACGGCGTCGCGCTGCACGAACTCTCCGTGCATCAGCAGCCCTGGTCTTCCGCGGCTCCCACGATCGACGTTGCGGCGCACTGCGCCGATCCGGAGGCGCTCAAGGTCTACCTCGCGGCCCTGCGATCGGCCGACACGCTGCCGCAGCTGTCCTGCGAACGCACCGACGCGCAGGGCGACGGCAAGGCGTTCGCGTTCGCGCTGAAGGCGAAGGACCCGAGGAGGGCACGATGAACCGCACCGTGTCCACCCTGCTGACCCTCGTGGGCATCGCCGGCTCGTACCACCTCGTACTCGGCCGCCTGCATCTGGCCGAGATCCGCGACCTGCAGCGCGAGATCGACGGTTCGTACGCACGCTACGACCGCGCCGAAGAGGAAGCGACCCATGTCGCGACGCTGAAGAACGCCGTCGCGGCGCTCGCGGAGGCGCGCGACGATCTGCAGAGGCGCACGTCGCGCGATCCTCTTTCCGTGCCGACGGCCGCGCAGACCCGCAGCGTGCTCGAAGAACACGGCCTCGCGGTCGAACGCGCCGAACCGATGGGCGCCGACCCGTCGCTCGGCATGCCGCATCAGCGCACGCGCGTCGTCGCGACCGGCGCGTTCGCCGACCTGTTCGCGGCGATCACGGCGATCGAGAACGACGCCGTCCCCACGCGCATCACCGACCTTTCGATCCAGACCAACACCGAGCCCGCGCGCGTCCGGACCGAGATGACGCTCGTCCGAGCATGGAGCGTGGACCGATGACCGCATCCCCTCGCGACGCGAAAGCCGCCGGCGGAACGGTCCTGCACCGACTGCGCCGGATGCAGAAGCGCAACCTCGTGCTGCTGCTGCTCGCGCCGTTGCTCGTCGGGCTCTGGCTGCCGCTCCTCCGCGGCAAGCCGGCCCGCACCGTGAAGCCGCCGACGAACTCGTCCGCACCGGTCGAGACGCCCGCGGCACCGGCGGGCGAAGCCGTGATCCCGCTGTCGCCGATCGAAGCCGCGACCGCGATCCAGGACCGCCTGGCCGGACTCTCCGCCCCGTTCCAGCCGCGCTGGTCGGCGCTGCGCGGCGGCGAGCCGTTCCGACCGTTCGAGGTTGTCCCGACCGTCACGGTCGCCGACGGCGACCAGACCTTCACTCCCACGGCGATCGTGCTCAGCACCGGCAAGCCGCCCATCGCGATCATCGCCGGCCAGACGTACCGCCCCGGCGACTCGCTCGGCGGGCGTTCGATCGTCGCGATCGAAGAACGCCGCGTCGTCTACCGCGAGGGGAACAAGACCTTCGCCGTCCCCCTGCCCGACCCCGCCCTGCGAGGTGACCATGACTGATCTCCGCACCATCGCCGCGCTGCTGGCGACCACCGCGATCGCCATCGCCCAGGAGCAGGAGAAGCTCATCACGCTGAACGTACGCGACGAGAGCATCGCGAACGTCCTGCAGGCGCTGTCGACCCAGCACCGGATCAGCCTCGTCACCAACGACAAAGTGGCGGGCAAGGTGACCATCAACCTCTACGACGTGCCGCTCGACGACGCACTGCGCCAGGTCCTGGCGACACAGGATCTCGACTTCGTGAAGCAGGGCGCGTTCTACCGCGTGATGACGGTCGAGCAGAGGAAGGCGCTGCTGAAGGAGCAGGACCCGATCGAGACCCGCGTCTTCGTGCTGAACCACCTGACCGCGACGGAGGCGCAGCCGCTGCTCCAGCCGCTGCTGTCGGCCGACGGCCGTTTCGCCGCGTCCACCGTGTCGGCCGCTTCGAGCGGCGGTTCGGGCTCGGGCGGCGGCACGACGACCGCGCCGTCGAGCGGCCAGCGCCAGACCATCGTCGTCGTCGACCACCGCTCCAACCTCGACGGTCTCGCGAAGACCGTGGCGGAGCTGGACCGGCCGCCGCAGCAGGTGCTGCTCGAAGCGACGATCCTCAGCATCGACCTCGGCGAGGACAACCGGCTCGGTGTCGACCTCAACGTGCTCGGCGGCATCGACTTCAACCAGGTCGGTGCGACCTCCGACCTCACCGGCATCACCGGCTACCAGGCCTCGGGGTCGCAATTCGACGGCTCGCTCGTGAGCGGCCAGACGTTCGGCTTCGCCGGCTCGCCCATCTCGCAGGGCTTGTCGCTCGGCTTCATCAAGAACAGCGTGGCGGCGTTCGTCGAAGCACTCGAGCAGACCACGAACGCCACGATCGTCAGCAACCCGCGCGTGATCGCACTCAACGGCGAGCAGGCGGAGATCATCGTCGGCGGACGGCTCGGCTACACGACGGTCACGCAGACGCAGACGAGTTCGATCGAGACGGTCGAGTTCCTCGACACCGGCACGCAGCTCGTGTTCCGGCCCTTCGTCGGGGAGGACGGCTGGATCCGGATGGACGTGCATCCGCAGAACAGTGCCGGCGTGATCGACCCGGTGTCCGGAGTGCCGTCCGAGAACACAACCGAGATCACGACGAAGATCCTGATGCGCGACGGCCAGACGCTGATCCTCGGCGGACTGATCGGCGAGTCGGTGACGACCGTGCGCAGCCAGATCCCGATCCTCGGCAACATCCCGCTGCTCGGGGCCCTGTTCGGCCGCACGCTCGAGACGGTGAACCGGCGCGAGCTGGTCATCCTCCTGACGCCGCACATCCTGGATCCCGTCGAGGCGCAGAACCGTGCCGACGCCGTGCAACGGCGCTTCGCCGCGGTCCGTCGCAGTCACTGGGACTCGTTGTCGCCGTACATCCGGCCGATGATCGCGCGCAGCCATCTCGCCGACGCCGCGGTGTGGCGTGCGCGCGGCGAACTCGACCGGGCGCTCGGCTCGGTGGAGCGCGCCCTGGTCCTCAACCCGACCGAGGCCGACGCGGCCGTGCTGCGCGAGACCCTGATCGAGGCGCTGGCCCTCGAACGCCTCCCGATCGACGAAGCCGGCGCGTCGCTGACGATCCTCGAGTCACTGCCCGCGCCCGGAGGAGCCCGCTGATGGCGACGTTCCGATCGCTCCTCTTCGCCGTGCCGGCGCTGCTCTGCTTCGCGTGCACGACGACATCGCCCGAGCACCACCAGCCGCTCGACGCGGGTGAGTGGCGCAACTCGAAGTCGCGCATGTACCAGGACCTCGCACTGCAGTGCCTGCAGGCGAGGGACCACGAACGCGCCCAGCGCCTGTTGCAGCAGGCGGTGCAGTACGACGGCAAGGACACCCAGACCCTCGAGCTGCTGATGCGACTGTCGTGGGCCCGCGGCGACATCGCGACCGCCGACGGCAGTGCGCGCATGCTGCTCGCGGCTCGCCCCGACTCGATCGCCGCGCTGTGCACGCTCGGGGCGGTGCACGAAACGTCGGGCCGCTTCGACGATGCGGAACGCTGCTACCGCGACGCGGTCGCGAAGACGAAGGACGACCCGCGGGCGTTCGTCGACCTGCACCGTTTCCTGCTGGCCCGCGGCCGCAGCGACGAAGCCGCCGCCCTGCGGCAGGAGACGACGTCGCGCTTCCCGCGCGCCGCCGAGCCCCACCTCGATCTCGCGTCCGACCTGGCGGCCAAGAACCAGTGGGACGACGCGCGCGTCGCGTTCGACGCGGCGCTCGACGCGCGGCCGGACGACCCGGCCGCCGCGACCGGCGTCGCACTCGCCTCCGTGATGAGTCGCCGCCCCGAACGGGCGCTGGCGCTCGCCGAACGCATGCCCCCGCACGCGCGAGCCGCCGATCCCTCGCTGCTCCTGACGCTCGCCGCCGCGCACCTCCAGACCGGCGACTACGCGGCCGCGCTGCGGGAACTCGACCTCGGCGCCGCCTCGGGACAACCGGAGCGCGCCGCCACCTCGATACTGCGCGGCGAGGTCCTCTATCGCACCGGCGACCTGGACGCAGCCAAAGCGTCGTTCGAGCGCGCGATCTCCCTCGAGCCCGAAGCGAGTCGCGCGCACGCCGGCCTCGGACGCGTCTACGCCCGCCAGCGCAACTGGCACGCCGCGGCGCGGAGCCTCGAACGCGCCGTCTCGCTGCAGGCCGGCAACGGCGCCAACCACGCTCTGCTCGCGGCCGCTCTCGCGGCGACCGGCGATCGCGAGGGCGCGGCCCGCCACGCGGCACGGGCGAAGCAGCTCCCGGGGACGGAAGGTCTGCTCGCGCAGTTCGACAGGCTCTGGCCCGGTCTGGCCGAAGGAGGCGCCCGATGATCGGGTCCCTTCTCACGACCGTCCCCGCGTGGGCGTGGGGCGTCGCCGGAGCCGCGCTCGGCGCGACGGCCGCGGCGCTGCGTCCGCGCCGCGAACGCCGCCCGCTGTCGGCTCTGTGGGACGCCCTCGGCAAGTCCGCCGACGACTGCCTGCAGCCCGGCGTCGATGCGTGGCAGGGCGTTCTCGACGTGGTCCGCGGCCAGAGCGACGGAGCGCGGGAGAGCCAGCGGATCCACCTGCGCGCGGTGGCCGCCGAAACGCAGCTCGAGATGACCAACGCCGTGCTCGCCGCGCTGCAGGACGGCGTCGTCGTCTTCGACGACACCGAGCGCGTGCTGTACGCGAACGCGACGGCGCGCAGCGTGCTGCAGCTCGGCGACCGGACGAACATCACGCTGGAGCAGGCGGAGACGCGCTTCGAGATCGTCGAAGGCATTCGCTCCATCCTCGACGCCGATCTCGCCCGCAACGTGAAGACGTGCCGGATCGAGTGGGACGCGGGCGACCGCCGCCACGTCTACCTGCTGCGCTCACTCGAGACGCCGCCGTCCCCCGCGATGCGGCACGCGCAGGTCGTCGTCCTCGAGAACTGGACGGCCGAAGAACGTGCGTCGCGCGCCAAGTCGGAGTTCATCTACGGTGTGTCGCACGAGCTGAAGACTCCGCTCACTGCGATCCAGGCGTCGCTCGAACTCGCCAACGAAGCCGACGGCCTCTCGACGGAGGACCGGGACAAGCTCATCCGCGTCTCGTACGAAGAGTCCGTTCGCCTGTCGCAGATGGTGGCCGAACTGCTCGACCTCGCGCGCGTCGAAGCCGGCATCACCGAGTTCAAGCACGAACAGGTCGACATGCGCGAGCTGTTCCAGAGCCTGCTCGTGCTGCACCAGCCACTCGCCGACCGGAAGCAGATCGTGCTGCGCTGGGACATCAGCGACTACCTCGCCGACCTGGTCGGCGACGCGCGGCTGCTGCGGCAGGCCATGGTCAACATCGTCGGCAACGCCGTGAAGTACACGAAGAGCGGCGGCGAAGTGAGCCTGACGGCGCGCCTCGAAGGCGCCGAGCTCGTCGTCCGCGTGCGCGACACGGGCATCGGCATCGCAGCGGAAGACCTGCCGCGCATCTTCGAGAAGTTCTTCCGGGCGCAGAGCGCGGAGCAGTCGACGATCCAGGGCACCGGCCTCGGCCTGCCGATGGCCCGCTACATCGTCGAACGCCACCGCGGCCGCATCGAACTGTCCTCCGAACTCGGGGTCGGAACGGAGTTCCGCGTCTACCTGCCGGTGCTGAACGTCGATACGGACGAGCAGGGCAGCTCGACCCTGCTGGCAGTGGACGGCGTGACGAGGTGACCATGGACAAGCGACACATCCTGATCGTCGACGACGACCCCGGCATCCGGCTCGCGGTGTCGCTGAAGCTGCGCACCGCGGGATTCGCCGTGAGCGAGGCGACCGACGGCGTCGAGGCCCTCGAGTTCTTCAGGACGAAGAGCGCGGACCTGGCGGTGCTCGACGTCGGCATGCCACGCATGGACGGCTACTCCGTCGCTCGTGCGATGAAGGACGACCCCGCCACCGCCGCCGTGCCCCTCGTGATCCTGACCGCGCAGAACCTCGATGTGCCAGCCCATGTCGCGCCGCAGATCGGGCGACACCGCTTCCTGACGAAGCCGTTCAGTCCGCGCGAACTCGTGAGGGCCGTGCAGGAACTGCTGCAGGGAGACGCGTGATGCCCGTCACGACCCAGGAAGACGGGATGCTCGCGACGGTGTTCGTCGACGGAGCGCTCGACTCCCAGACCGGGTCGGCACTCGACGGATCGACGCGCACCGTGATGGACAAGGGCCACCGCCGCCTCCTCGTCAACCTGCAGAAGACGAAGCAGGCGAACTCCGCGGGCCTCGAATCGCTCGTCAAGATCGCCTCGCAGGTCACGGCAGTCGGCGGGCGTCTCGCTCTCGTCGGACCGCCGCCGCTCCTCCTCGACATCCTGAGAGCGACCCGCCTCGAGAGGCGATTCGCCGTCTTCGAATCGACCGAGCAGGCGATGCAGAACCTGCGCATGGAGTCCTGACGTGCCCGCCCTGCTCGGAATGACGGGCAAACTGGGCGACATCCTCCTGTCGCACGGATGGGTCGATCGCGACGAGCTGCGCCGCGCGTCCCTGCCCGACGAGAAGCTGCCCGGCGAACGCCTCGGCGACACGCTGCTGCGCCTCAACCTGGCGTCGGACGAGAACGTGCGCGAGGCCCTGGCGATCCAGTACCGTCTGCCCTTCCTCCGCGTGACGCGCCGCCACGTCGACCGCGAGGTCCTGAATCTGCTGCCGCGCGAGTTCGTCGTCTCGAGCCGCATCGTGCCGATGTTCCGTGTCGCGGGCACGCTGACGGCGGCGGTCGACGACCCTACGAACCTGTGGGCGATCGACGAGGCCACGCGCCTCAGCGGGTGCGAGGTGCAGCTCGTCGTCACGAGCGCGGCCAGCATCCACTCGCTGCTCGAAGACCTGATGGACGACGGGCCGGGATCGTTCGAGATCGACGACTTCGTCGGCGACGTCGAGGAAGGAGACGTCCAGGTCATCGAGGAGAAGGGCGACGACTCGGTCAACCTGCAGGAGCTGGCCGACATGTCGCCGGTCGTGCGACTGGTCAACTTCATCCTGTTCCGCTCGATCGGCGACCGCGCGAGCGACATCCACGTCGAACCGGACGACCACGTGCTGCGAGTGCGCCACCGCATCGACGGCGAGCTGCGTGAACTGATGCGGCCGCCGACCGGCATGCACGCCGCGATCGTGTCGCGGCTGAAGGTCATGGCCGACCTCGACATCAGCGAACGACGGAAGCCGCAGGACGGACGCTTCCGCGTGCGCCTCGAGACGCGCGCCGTCGACGTACGCATGTCCACGCTCCCGACCGTGCAGGGCGAGAAGGTCGTGTTGCGCATCATGGACCGCGGCAACATGCGCATCACGCTGAGCAACCTGGGCATCGGCCACCAGCGGTTGCAGGCGATCCACGACCTCATCCATCGCCCCGACGGCATCATCCTCGTCGCGGGACCGACGGGCAGCGGCAAGACGACGACGCTCTACGCCGCGCTCGAGGAGATCAACGAGCCGGGCAAGAACATCTGCACCGTCGAGAACCCGGTCGAATACAACCTGCGCGGCGTCAACCAGGTCCAGGCCAATCAGAAGGGCGGCCTCGGCTTCCCCGAAGCCCTCCGTTCGCTGCTTCGCCAGGATCCCGACGTGCTGATGGTCGGCGAGATCCGCGATGCGGAGACCGCGACCATCGCCGTGCAGGCGTCGCTGACGGGCCACCTCGTGCTGGCCACGCTGCACACGAACGACGCGGTCAGCGCCGTCACGCGACTCATCAACATGGGCATCGAGCCCTACCTGATCGGCGCGGCGCTGCGCGGCGTGCTGTCGCAGCGTCTCGTGCGCTGCCTCTGCCCCACCTGCCGCGAGCCGTACAATCCGCCGCAAGCGCTGCGTCGCCGCATCGGATCGCTGCCGGACGGCCAGTACTACCAGCCCCGCGGCTGCGACGCGTGCAAGGGCACCGGATACAGCGGCCGCATCGGCATCTACGAACTGCTCGTCGTCAGCGACGACTTCGCCGACCTCGTGAGCCGCAACCCGACGCTCGGCGACCTCCGCCGCGCCGCACAACAGCAGGGCCTGATGAGCCTGCTCAACGACGGCCTGCGCAAGGCCAGCGAGGGCATCACGTCCCTCGACGAACTGCTCAGGGTGGTGTCGGTGTGAAGACCCTCGACCAGGTCACCGTCGCGCCGATCCGCACGCGCGCCCCGGCACCGCCGGCCGGCGAGCGCCCGGCGACGCCACCCCCCGCACAAGCGGGCAAGAGCGACGCGGCGAGGATCCGGCTCGGCCAGAAGGAACGCTTCGCGCTCCTCGAGCAGTTCGCGACGTTGATCGACAGCGGCATCCAGATCGCGCCGGCGCTGCAGTCGATGCGGCAGCAGGCCGCCGACCAGCGCCTCGCGACCGTGCTCGGCACGCTCGAGCAGGGCGTGGTGGCCGGCCTCCCGCTCTCCGCGGTGATGGCTTCGATGCCGCGCGCCTTCTCCCCCGTGCTGACGCAGATGGTGCGGGCCGGGGAAGCGACCGGACAGCTCGGCGAGATCCTCGCGCGTTCGGTCGAGACGATGGAGCTCGAGGCGACGATGCGGTCGAAGGTCCGCTCCGCGATGATCTACCCGGGTGTGATGCTGACCCTGACCGTCGGCGTCGTCGTCTTCCTGCTCACGTACATCGTCCCGAAGTTCGAGAAGCTGTTCCGCGGCAAACCGCTTCCGGCGCCGACCCGCGCGCTGCTCGCCATCGGCGAGACTTCGCGCGTGTGGGGACCGTGGATCCTCGTCGGTCTGCTCGTCGTCGCGGTCGCCGCCGTCCTGTTCGTCCGCACCTCGCGGGGCGGGCGCGTCTTCGACGGCGTGATGCTCCATGTGCCCGTCGTGCGCGGCATCTACCGCACGGCGGCGATCACACGCAGCATCCGCACCTTCGGCCTCCTGTTGCAGTCCGGCGTGCCGATGCACCAGGCGCTCGAACACACCGAAGAAGTCGCCGCGAGCCCCGCACTCGCCGCCCTCTGGCGCCGCGCCCGCAACAACGTCGTGAACGGACGCTCGCTGCTCGAAGCCGTGCGCGGCAGCCCGCTGCTCGGCCCGACGTTCGAGCAGCTCGTCGCGGCCGGGGAAGCGACGGCGACGCTCGACCGCGTCATGCTGAAGGCGACACGCCAGTACACGAAGGAGCTCGAACGCCGCATCCACGACCTGATCACGCTGGTCGAGCCGGCGATGGTGATCGTCATGGGCGGCGTCGTCGGCTTCGTCGCACTGTCGATCATGCTTCCCATCTTCCAGATGTCTCGAGGCTGAGCGTGACGTCCTCCGACCAGCCGTTCGTGCCCGTCGGGCTGCCGCCCGAGTCGAGCCCGCAGGACTCGCTCGACGAGCGCGTCGGGCTGCACCTGCTCGACGCACTCGACTCGCTCGCCGCGGTCTACGAGTCGGCAGCGCACTTCGCCCGCGTCGACTCCGAGATCCCCGTCGAGGAGTACACGCTCGACCGGTGCCTCGAATCCGTGCACTGCAACACCGGCGCGTTGTGGATCCACGAAGGCGACTCGCTGGTCCTGCACGGCGACCGCAACGGCGCGGCCGCGAGGCTCTCGCTGCCGGCAGTGCTCGCGACGCTGGCGCGGGACACCGCGTCGATGCACAACGGAGGCGACGCCAGGGCTCTTCTGCGCCCGGACGCCGACGACCAGAACGTGCTCGTCTGCCCGATCGGGACGGAGCGGCGCCGGCTCGGCTTCGTGGTGATCCTCTCCCCACGTTCGATGCTGTTCGACACCGGCGACGTGAAGCTCGCGGCAGCGGTGACATCGCAGGCCGCGATCGCGCTGAGCCGCGCGTGGCACCACCGCGCCGTCGAGATCGAACGGCAGAAGCTGCAGCTCGTGGTCCAGAACCACAGCGACGGCATCGCGGTCGTCGATCGCCGCGGCACGACCACACTGTGCAACCCCATCGCACAGCTGTACTGCGGCACCTCCGACCTGCTGCCACTGCTCACGTCGAGCGACCCGACGTGCACGATGGAGGCCCTCGGACGCGGTCCGACCGAACGCGAACTCACGATTCGCGCCGGCGGCCAGACCAGGATCGTGGGAATCACGTCGCGCGACGTCCGCGACCGCGACGGCGCCCTCGCGAACGTGATCCTGATGCTCCGGGACCTCACGGCGCTGCGCCGCGAGGAGCAGCTGAAGCGCGACTTCCTGTCGCTGATCTCGCACAAGTTCCGGACGCCGCTCACCGCCATGATCTGCGCCGTGCAGATGCTGGAGGCGGGCGACGGCATCGAACGGGACGAGTTCGCCGCCGAGATGACGCGGCGCACGCACGAGCTCAGCGTGATGGTCGACCGGCTCCTCTACTTCACCGAGCTGCTGGAGGGGTCGTGGTCCCGGAAGGGCACGTCGGACCTCCGCCAGCTCGGCGCGGAGCTGCAGGCGCAGTTCACCGCGCAGCCCGGCGACGGCACGCTCGAACTGGACCTCGCCGCGGACGCCATCGAAGTCCCCGTCCCGCCGGCACGCCTCCGCGTCGCCCTGATGAACCTCGTCGACAACGCGGTGAAGTTCGGCTCGACCGGCGCACCGTGGGTCCGCATGTCCTCGCGACGCACGGAAGACGGCGGTTTCGTCGTCGCGATCGAGGACCGCGGCCCCGGCATCCCCGCGGACGCCCGCCCGCACCTCTTCTCGTCGTTCCGTCAGCTCGAGAGCGAGTTCACGGGCAGCGTCGCCGGCGCCGGCATCGGGCTCGCCATCACGCGCGAGATCGCGAACGGTCTCGGCGGGACACTCGAACACCACGACGCGTCGCCGCACGGCTGCGTGTTCACGCTCCGCTTCCCCCCGGCAGAGAGCTCCCCCCGATGAGTCGCACCGCGGACGGCTTCACCTACTTCGAGGTGCTGCTCGCATCGATCATCCTGGCGGGCGCGGTCACGTGCATGGGGCTGGCGCTCGAACAGTCGGCGTCGGTCACGTCGAACGCGCCGATCGTCGCCACCGCCGACTATCTGCTGCAGGACGGCTTCGCGTGGGTGCGTTCGCTGCCTCGCGTCGACCGATCGGGCTCGACGGCCATCGGCATGGAAGCGGGCGAAACCGCGATCGCGGACGTCGACGACGTCGACGACCTCGCCGGCGTGTCCGAGGCCGACCCGGTCGATCGGAACGGCACGGGCTACGGCGCGGACTGGAGCCGTTCGTTCACCGTCGAGTCCGTGACGCTGGCCGATCCCACGGTCGCGGCGGCCGCCGGCTCGACGCCGCTGCTTCGCATCCGGATCGTCGTCAAGTACCAGAAGATCGAGAAGGCGGCGGACACGATCCTCCTCTCACGAACGCCATGACCCGGCAGGACGGCTTCACGCTGCTCGAACTGCTGCTCGCCGTCGCGATGCTGGCCGGCGTCGCGGTGGCCGCGATGGCCGCGCTCGAGCAGCTCACCGACGCGGACGCCCGCGCCACGCAGAACATCGAATCCACCGTCGGCGTGTATCGCGCGCTGCAGACGTTCCGGGCGGACGTCGCCTACTCGGCGAACATCGAGGTCACCGACAGCCGCTGCATCGTGACGCAGGCCGACGGGACCGCCGTCGACTACACCGTGCTCGCGGGCGGTTCCGAACTGCACCGCAACGTCTACGCGAGCCGGCTCCTGGTGCCGCTCCTCGTCGTCGACGCGCTCACGCCGGCGAGCTACGGGGCGCGCGGCCACCTGAAGGAGTCGGACTTCCGCACGGCGGCGATCCTGCAGGGCACACGGGCCGTGTCCTTCGAACCCATTCTCGGCCGCCGCACGGGCACGGCGACCGGCGCGAAGGTGCTGATCCTGCACACGACGTCGCACGGCAAGCAGATCGCGAACGCGTGCGCGATGTGCTGGCCCCTCGTCGAACGCGACGCGAAGCCCTGACTCACCTCGCCGGACCGCCGCCCGCACGAAGCGCGTCGAACACCGCCTTCGCGACCGGCTTCGGCAGCCCGGGCATCGCCTCGATGTCCGCCAACGCCGCGGCGCGCAGCGCCGACAGCGAGCCGAAGTGACGCAGGATCGCGCGGCGCCGCGTCGGGCCGATGCCCGGCACGTCGTCGAGTTCGCTGCCGATGCGGCCCCGCCGCGCACGGTGGTACGTGATGGCGAAGCGGTGCGCTTCGTCGCGCAGCCCCGCGACGAGCAGCGTTTCCGGCGCTTGCGCCGGCAGGGGAACCGCCGACTCGCGACCCGGCGCGAAGATGCGCTCGCCGCTCTCGCTGCGCGCGTCGCCGATGCCGCGCAGGCGGCTCTTCGCGAGGCCGCACAACGGCACTTCGTCCCCGAGCCCCAGATCGGCGACCGCTCGCACCGCCGCGGCGAGCTGACCCTGCCCGCCGTCGACGACGAGCAGGTCCGGCAGGTCCTCGTCGTCGCGCTCGAGGCAGAGCTGCAGACTGCGCCGCACGGCCTCCTCCATCGCCGCGAAGTCGTCCCCCGCGTTCGCGGCGGAGATGCGGAAACGCCGGTACTGCGCCTTCGCCGGCTCGCCGCTCACGAAGCACACGCGCGACGCGACCGTGTTCGTGCCCTGCATCGTCGAGACGTCGAGGCAGTGCAGACGCTGCGGCGGTTCCGGCAGATCGAGCAGTCGCGCGAGGCGCTCGGCGCCGGCGCGGCGCCGCGCTTCGGCGTCCGCCGCCATCGCGTCGGCGAGCGCCGCGTTCTGCTGCGCGAGTTCGAGGTGGCGCCGCTTCTCGCCGCGCTGCGGCACGTGCAGTTCGACCCTGCCGCCGCGCTTCAGCTCCAGCCACGTGCCGATGATCGTCGTCTCGGCCGGCAGAACCGGTACGAGCACCGTTCCCGGCACGAAGCGGTCGCCTTCGTAGAAGCGGCCGAGCAGTTCGCCGACGAGCAGGTCGTCGGGCAGTTCGCTGCGGAAGGAGAACCGGCGGCAACTCTCCAGCGCACCGCCGCGGAACGCGAGGAACGCGACCGCGACCTCGTCGCCGGCGCGGTGGAGACCCAGCGAGTCCTCGTCCCCCGCGTCGGCCACGACGGCCTGCGGCTCGGCGACCAGTTGCAGCGCCTGCATCTGTTCCTTCAGCGCCTGCGCACGCTCGAACTCGAGCGACTCTATCGCGCCCGCCATGCGCTGCCGCAGGTCCGTGAGCACGCCACCGACCTCGCCGCGCAGGATGCGCACGGCGTGATCGAGCAGCGCGTCGTACGCTTCGCGCGAGACGAGGCCGACGCACGGCGCGGGACACCGGCCGATCTGGTGCTTGATGCACGGGCGTGTGCGGTTGTCGAAGACGCTGTCGGTGCAGTCGCGCAGCGGCACGATCTTGTGCAGGAGGCGCAGCGTGCGCCGCACCGCCTTGGCCGAGGCGAACGGGCCGAAGTACTGGGCCCCGTCGTCCTGCCGCCGGCGCACCAGGCGGAACCACGGCCATGCCTCGCGCCGATCGAGCCGCAGCAGGAGGAACGCCTTGTCGTCCTTCAGCTTCAGGTTGTAGCGCGGCTGCCTCTTCTTGATGACCGTGTTCTCCAGCAGCAACGCCTCCTGCTCGGTCGCGGTCGCGACGAACTCGACGTCGGTGGCTTCGTGCGCGAGGAAGCGCATCTGGAAGCGCCCGTCGCCGCCGTCCCGCAGGTAGCTGCGGACGCGCGCGCGCAGGTCCGCGGCCTTGCCGACGTACAACGCCTCGCCCGCCGCATCGAGGAACGTGTAGACGCCGGGCCCGGTCGGGAAGCGCGCGACCTTGTCGACGATGCGGGAGTCCATCACGGGCGGGGCGAGCGTCGGCTCGATCGACTCGGAGTGCAAGCGCCACGGGCGCGCTCGGCATCGCAGCCTCGGCGATCCGCGGTCCGTGTCCGTCCGGATCACGGCGCCGGTCGGCGTCGGGCACGCGTCCCGGCGCCGACCCGCGGGAGGATCACAGCAGCTCCATGTCCATCTTCTCGAGCCGGTAGACCTCGTCGCGGATGCGCGCGGCGAGTTCGAAATCGAGGTTCTTCGCCGCCGCCATCATCTCGGTGCGCAGCTGCTTCGTGTGCTGCAGCAGTTCCTTGTGGTCCGCGAACTGCCGCCGCTGCGC